>NZ_JAGKJL010000121.1:0-11178 GCF_020329495.1 Bradyrhizobium australafricanum
CCTTCTCATCCGACCAGGCGCCGCTGCCGACGAAATGCAGCAGCGATTGATGCTGGGCCGCCGTCCGCTCCGGAGCCGTCACCGCCGCCATCGGCTCCACGCTCTTGCGACCGCCACAGGCCATCAGGCCGACGCAATAGTCGCGCAGCGGCGCCTTCCGATCAGCATCACCGATGACACTGGCAAGCCCTTCCAAATATGCCGCAAATCGCTTCTCGCTCGTCTTGGTGCCTCACCCGCTCATGTCGGCCTCATCGGCTAATGGTCCACGCTGCAACCATCGCTGATTCTGGCCGGCGGTTTTGTGACTCAGTCAGACTAGGGGCCCTTACAAACACCCTAGCCCCCCTGACGCCGCCTCTATGCCTCCGTTCTAGGGACAGGGAAGCGGAAAATCCAATCCGCTCAGAGCATTGCTCCGTTTGCTCTCCGCAGCATTCCCCGCACGACCTCCCTCTGCTTTCGCCTCTGTCGATCTTCTTCAGATCGCCGGACGTGCCTCTCGGCTCCGCATCGGATCGCACTCCTTGTGAGAGAGAAACATACTAAGGCTTCGGCTGCGACAGGCGGGCCTTCTGCCCCTGAAGCGTGAACCGAATGAGGGATATGTCCGCGCGAGTGAGAGCCCGCGCCACGTCTGCGGGGATGGCTTCGCCATCCGGCAGACCAAGGGTCTGCAATCGCTACTCTGGGTATCGTCGTGAACCACGATTTGCCCGATTGCCGTGTAGAGTGACTGCCGCTCGCAGCTCGACTTCACCTCATAGATTTCGCGCAAGACGCCGCCGGCATGGACCCCGAGGTCAACATAGCCATCCTTGAAAATAGTCTTGTTGCTGCGAAGCTTGCGCTCTCGCCAGTCATGCACCGCGCGAACGATATCCCCATGTCGGGATATATACTCGATCTCCTCAAGGCGACGTCTCCGCTTCTTGCCCGAGAATTCATCGAAGTACGTTCCGAAACGCCGCTGTGCGGCGAGCGCCCGCGGCGTCGTGGTTTCTCCTCTCGCTGCGGCTTCCTTGAAGTCGATCGCCAGTTGTACGAAGCGCGCAACGTCGACAGCTGTGCTGCTCGCATCAACCGGCGCGACGACCACTGCGGGACGGATATCGTCTCCGCCTGCCACCGGAACGAGCTTTGAATTCGACCACGCGAGAAATGGAATGCGGCCAACGCTCTTTCGGCCGCCACCGACTCCGCCGTCGTGCATGAGGTAGACGGCACCCGTCTCGGCATCCCTGGCGAAGAAACCCGACACGCGCTTGTCGTTCGACCATGGCACGTTGAGTTCGACGGCAGCGTCAAGATCTCCGCTCTCTCGATATTCTCCAAACGGGTACCAACGGTGGGGGATCGAAACCTCCTTGGGACCGAGCGGAAGTGACCCATACCAGTATCGGCCATTGTGATGGACGGTGATGCGCCGGCTATCCGGACGCCAGACCACGATGCGCGTTTCCCGGCCCTGCCACGACTTCTGAAGCCGCGCCTCCAGCTTCTCCTGCGCATAGATTTTTTCTATCGCCGTATCGATCAGGTTCAACATGCACCCTCTCCTACATTACGCGATATCGGATGGCCTTTTTGGTTTTCTTGCACCGGGAGCATACGTCTATGCGTCGATCAAGCCCGGCGGCTTTAGCAAGTCCATTGGTCGTGTGATTTGCATGTTGACGGACGGACAGCTTGAGGTCCTCTGTAATGCAGTCATCGCAGGTTGCTGCTGGCGCGCGACGCCTGACGAGATTACTAACGTCCTCCAAAACGGTCACAGCCAATCAGCCTTTCCGCGCGGCATATAACTAGCGCTGTATCAGCCCCATTAGGATGGCTTTGGCGCGCATCGAGACGTCCATGTAGTGCTGCGCGGCCTTGATAGACCTATACCGCCCCGGATCATTTTGAGCGATGTTGGGATCAGACGACATGCGCCGCAGCCGCCGCCATGCCTGTATGTAGGCGCGGAAGGATGGCCGGCTCTATCCTATCGGTCAGCTGAAGCTTTCTCGCCATGATTGTGAGAGCCTAGCGCAACTCGCCGGGACAATGGAAGGCGGCTCCGTGATCCTACGGGAGCCATAGGGTGGTGCCCGGGACTTTGCTCGGTACAATCTCAGCACCGCGCAGCTTGACACGCCAATTCATCCGTATAAGTGGCGGCCTAAAGCAAAACGGCCTGGCTATGGGTATCATGAACTCTCGCTCTACTGAAGTAATTATCTGCGCTGCTGTTCGTGCCTCCGATGGAAAGGTCGTCAGAGGCTATCGGCACAATGATGCTATACGCGCGCTTCAAGGGATGTCCGGGTACGAGGACGAGAAGCCCGCCGGAGATGATCAGGGATTCGTTACCTCAACAAACAGGTTCGTGAACCGACGCGACGCCTATCGGATGCATTTTCCTGACAACGAGGAGCTCGATGAGCTTCGCAGCGACGACCTTTATTGAAACTCTGCGCACGTGCGCAGCCAGAGACTGACATGAAACTGGGAGTGAACACATGAGGATCGGCGTCCGACGCGAGACAAGCTCACTGGTCACACCTTTACTAGCCCTCTGTTTGCTTTGTATCGGCCCAGTCGCATCCGCTCAGCCCGTCAAACGTGCGATCGATACCGAACTGAAGGCGGCTTATTGTCTCGGCGTGGCCCGGTCTCAGTTGAAAATGGCTCAAAGCGACCCGGCGGCTGCACTCGCCGCTGACGCTGTTGCTGAACGAGCGAAGCGTCTCCTAGACTATCTCGGGGCAAAAGGGATTGGGCGCGAAACTGAAGGTATTACGACGGCGATCAGCCGCGGCACATACGATTTTGGGAGATGTCAGTATGACGCAAATCAGCCTTCGGTGAACAAATGCGAGCGCGCCTGTCCGAAGATAACTGATTTGCCGACACGCGTGCAAATACCAAGGCGCTCGAATGCGTGTCCAAATGTAGCAAAGCGTCTGAATCGTGCAAACGCACCAAGGGGTGCCTTGAGGACTTCCTACCGTTCTAGCGCTCGCGGCTGAACCTCGATCATAAGTCCGCCGCGATCTCAGTATCAGATGGCTATTGTTCTTTTGGGTGCCGATGAGCACCGCAGTGATTTGCACGCACAAAGGATTTGAACATGAACGATACAGCATATTTTGAAGCCTACGACCGGCAGGACCGTTGGTGCGGTACAGCAACCCTAGCGGCGATCAGGAAGGCCGACTTAGAACCCGATCTCCAGCAAATCATGTACGGCCCCAAGAGAGTCGGAGGTGTTGACGGCTGGGCTTGTAGGGCCATTGAGCGCGGCTAAGGCTGTTGCACTGAGCCAGAACAACAACGAGCGTCTCACAGTATTCCTCCGGGAGTTGGAGCGAAATGTCCGAGCGTTGCGATTGCACCGCCCGAGGTGTCGCCGCCTGCGGGCCGTATCTGACCGACCGAAACGCCCTGCCGCTATGATCGCGCTGGAAGCCGCGGCAGAGACTATAACTCCATCCTCTGATCCGAGGCGTGCGACGGCAAGCTCGACGGTGAGAGGAGCGGTGCAGCGCCAATTAGTCATATCCAGCAGATCGTTGAAGCATGCGGTTGGAAGAAGCGGTTGATTCCTACCTGGTGGGCGACTGCCGCCGTTACCGTGGTGAATATTGAAATTTGACACACAAACGTAGAAGTTCAGTCGCTCACGCGCAGGTACCTCCACTGGGCTGAACGCAGCAAGTCCGAGCGTTGTCTCAAGCAAGCCACGCAAGAGCGAGGGGCTATTCTCGCCGATCCGTCCCTTCGCCAGGGTGGATTTATTAGGCCCCTTGACTGTGCTCGCAGCGCGTCTACAGTTCGTGGTAGGTACGCATGCAGACGGGCTTCGAGTTATGGCCCAGCGAAGTGGGCACAAGAGCGCCGACGATTTTTCCTGGATGCGCGACGTCTCCGACCCGCGTTTTCTTCTCTTCCTCCAGGAAGAGAACGCGCGTCTTGCGGCGGCCATGGCTCCGGCGCGCGCCATTGAGCAAGAAATCTTCGAGGAGATCGCTTCTCGATCCCCGCGTTCGGACGAGACCGTACCCTACAGATATGGGGAGTACGAGTATCGCTTTGTCTACCCCGAAGACGCGGAATATCCCCGCTTCGAGCGTGCGCATTCCCGCACCCCAGAGACCCGCGAAACGATTCTCGACTACGCCGCTTTCGCAGCCTCGCACGCATCGTGCGACATCCAAGTTTGCGTGGATCGGCGCTCCAGTCTGCTCGCATTTGCCATCGATGTCACCGGCGAGCGGCTGTATACGATTCGCTTCAAGGATCTCACTACGGGCGCCGTCCTACCGCAGGCGATCAGCGGCGCGTCCGGAAATATGGTCTTGTCGAAGGACGGGGACGTTTTGTTCTATACCGAACTCGACTCCCAGACTTTGCGCTGGCGGCGGGTAAAGCGCTATCGGATCGGTGAGGCTCCGGAGAGCGCCGAGACAGTCTATGATGAGACAGATGAGGCTTTTTCGTGCTCCATTTATCCTGCGAAAGGGGATGATTTCGTCTTCATACGCAGCAGTTCGGGCGATGAGGACGAGGTCCGTTTTGTGCCGGGGGATGACATCCTTGGGCCGGCGCGTATCGTTACGCCGCGCCGGCCAAAATGCGAATATGAGGTTCAATTCGATGGCGTTGCCTTCGTTATCCGCACGAATGATGATGCCCCCGATTTTCGCTTGATGCGCGCCTCGCGCGACGTTGAGGAAACCCATGCTTGGCGTCCATTTTGGGCGCCCGATCCTGGATCCTATCTTGAGGATTTCGAGGTGCTGCAAGGCACCGTTGCTGTGACTGAGCGCGTTGACGGCGCGATGCGCGGACGGATCATTCCGATCGGAAGCGAAATCGAAAGGGCATTCCCGCCTTCGCGCGAGCCTGCCTCGATCGCTTTCAAGGACAATGTTGAGCTCGATGCCAGAGCCATCCGATTTGAATGGGCAACCTATACCGATTTTCCCCGTATCAGTGAAATCGATCTCGTCTCGGGAGAGACCAGAGTGCTCAAGCACGAGAAAGCGGCGGGAAACTTCGACCAAAACGACTACGTTGCGGAGGAGCATCGCGTCGACCGTCCAGACGGCGCGCGCGTTCCGCTGACCATCCTGTCTCGCAAGAGCGACTGTGGACAGCCAGGCCCCACCCTCGTCTACGGTTACGGCGCCTATGGCTTCAGCATCGACCCGTATCTCTGGCTGCCGCGCTTCAGCTTGATTGATCGCGGATTTCGAATCGCGATCGCGCATGTGCGTGGTGGCGGTGAACTCGGCCGCGTCTGGCACGAAGCGGGCCGCCGGCGGACCAAGACCACGAGCATCGCCGATTTTATCGCCTGCGCCGAATACACGCGAGAGATCGGACTCGCTTCGAGCATCTACGCCATGGGCGAGAGCGCCGGCGGCGTGCTCGTCGGCGGGGCTCTAAATGCGCGGCCAGATTTATTTCGTGCGGCTGTTACCATCGCGCCGTTTGTCGACTTGCTCAACTCACTTTCCGATCCGACGATTCCGCTCACTACAACAGACTACGACGAGTGGGGCGATCCGAATGACCCCATAGACCGCCGCTGCATTCTTTCGTACGCGCCCTATGAGAAACTCCAGCCTCAACCTTATCCGCACGTGCTCGCGCTCGCGCGCCTGCATGACACGCAGGTAGCAGTCTGGGAGCCGGCTAAGTGGATAGCACGCATGCGAACGATGTCGACCGGCAGCGGCATGCAGTTTCTAAAGACTGAGTTCGACACAGGACACATGGGCCGTTCGGGCCGGTATGAGCAGTTCCGAGACATCGCGACGGCTTACGCTTTCTTGATCGGCATTGAACGCAGCCTGATCGGCTGAAGGCGGTCGCGCTCACGCGATGCCAAAGCGCGCAAGATGCTCTCTATTCACCAAGCCCTCGCGGAGTGGCGGGACGTAGAGCGTGGCGAGGCCAAGATCGTGCTCGGGCAAGTCGCGTAGCGGCGTCTCAAGAATTTTCGGCGATGACACCGAGAACAGCGCGGCTTGATACACGATCACCGGATGATCGGCGCCATAAGACCTCTCCAACACCTCGGTAAGGATGCATACATTCTTCTTCGGCTGGCGATTACGCGAGAAGGTTGAAAGGCCGATGCAGCCAACTTGCCAGAGAACGAGCATGCTCGTTACGTCCGGCTCATAGCCGCGCATGAGGAAGTCCGTCGCCTCGAAGGATTGGCAGCCGTATTCGGCAGGGTCGATAAGAACATCCGAAACGAGACAATCTTGGGCTGAGATACCCGGCAGCATACGCGCCTGATAACCTTCCGCCCGAGCCGTCCGAATGCAGCGATGCGCAACGTCGACAAAGATACCCGGATGACCTTCGAATGAGACGCAGACCTTCAGACCCGAGCGCACGTACGAGAGAATCACCCCCGCCATCGCATTGTACGTCAGCATCCGATCTTTTCCCTCTTCGTAAAGCACGTCGAGGCACTCCGCTGACTTCGCGTTGCGCACCACCCAATCGATTGTGAGCGGCTCGCCGGCTCCATAGAGCACTTTGTCGGCAAGCCGGATCGCGGCGGCCGCTTCCGTAGTCATATGAGCGAGAGATTTAATCCCGCTTCCAACCACAGTTAAGCAACCCATCAGTCGGCACTCCCTTAGAGAAGGCGCGCGACGGCGTTCGCCGTCGCGCCAAGGTCAAACTCCGAAGCGAATGCGGATATTGCGTATGCGAATTACGCGGAAAGCTGCCTGCGCAGCGTCCTGAGCGCCGAGCTGACGCATGATCCGCTCCTCGTCACCACTCTTGACAACCTCCTTCTCCTCACTAGTGAGGCCAGCAGCATCCATAGCAGCCTCTGGATCGTTCTCGAATTCGGTGAGCTTATTAGAATCGTCGTTGAGTCCGCGCAAAAACTCGTAAAGCTTCGACTCTGCCATGTTGGCTCTCCCGCATGATCAATCTTGAGCAGAGAAGTATGCCCTGCAACAAAGTCGCTTCAACTACCATATCTGGTAACAATACAAGTTGGCTGGCAAGCGTGAGCTAAATCAACCAGAGACGGAGATGATGGCGCGGAGTACATGGCACCTGCTTATTGCGGTATGCGCCCCGGCCATGCAGGACCACGCCGTTGTCGATCAAGAGCACGTCACCTGGAGAGAGCATAAGCTCGGCGACTAGCCCGGGTTCGGCAAGAACCATTTCCAAAGCTCCAACCGCCTCGCGCTGTCGCTGATCGAGGCGCGCGTGAGCGATCTGGTGATAAAGATAGCGCAACCGAGTGCCGTCAGGATCGGAGCCGACGATCGCTACAGCGTCGACCGCATCGTCACTAGCGTCAATCTGACGCTTCACGTCAAAAGGGACGGGGCGCCGCAGGTCCTCGACCAGATTGGGGCCGATCTTCGCGACACGTGCGAGCAGCGTCGCCGCACTAGCAAGCCGTACCGCGCCACCTTCCTCGGCGGCGCGGAAGCAGAGGAAAGCGAGGCGGCGCGGTGGGGTACGGCCGAAGGCATAATCGGTATGGCAGGGCAGGTTGTTCCAGCGGCGTCCGAGCGCAATTTGGTCGTCGCTGTGCATGCGACCGGACGTGTCCGAATCGACGATGTCGCAGAGGTAGGATCCTGACGCGTCCTGCGGGCACAAGCGCCCAAACCTCTTCGAAAGCATGATGTGGAGCAAGCGCGCAGCGCGAAAGGAAAGGGCCTCGACGGGGATGCGGCTGAGCAGCGCGAAACCGGGTCCATGCGCCAGCGCCTGTTCAACTCTCGTGAAGAAAGCCGCATGCGCATCCTCGGCGTCAAGCACGAGATCGGAGCGAACGATCGCTGCCCAGTCCAAGGCGGAGACCTTTGCCAGAGGCGCGGGATCGAGGAGAGGTAAGGGAATCTCAAATCGCCAAATCTCCGGACGAGCGCTGATAAGGGCGTCCCATAGGGCGCCCTCGGAGAAACTGCAACCCTTCTGCTTCACGCAGCCAGGAGCCGCCCGCTCGCTGGTCACAGGTGCGGCTCCGGCTCGACCGTGTTGCCCACGACGATCAGGAAACGCGGATCGACACCCCAGGGCGGCATGTGCGTATCCCTTTCAAGTTCGTCGGCAGATATGCCGAGGCGGCGCGCCATATCGAGGTCGACTGACGGCTCTGCCGCCGGTGGGATGAACAGCGTCCCGGCGGTTCTGTAGCGCCGCAGTGTCTCGTGCAGTTCGCCGATTTTTACCGGCCACACCTTCGAGCGGCCGATCGGCAGGACGGGCGCATGGTAGAGATACGCAAGGTGACCAGCGTCATAATAGCGTAGCAGGCTCTCGACGAGGAGCGGCACATGCGCGCCGCTGTAGCCCTCGCTCTGATAGCTGGCCTCGCCGACGCAATCGACCTGCCATAGAATAACGGCGCAGCTCGGATCAAGCCTGTGGCCGAAGACGAGCCACTCGCTCGCCTCAAAGGACAGGCAGCCGTGCTCAGCCGGATCGATGCCGAGGTCAGCATAAAGGCAGGCCTCCGCAGAGATGGCTGGCTGCATGAAGGCGCGATAGCCCTCGCGCCGGGCGCGCTTGACGGCCTCATGTGACGGCGAAACAAAGACGCCCGGATGGCCATAGAACGCCGCCGCGACCGTCTTGCCTTGGCGAACCGGCTTGAGCATACTCTCAACCATCTCCTCATAGGTGGCGCGCCGATCCTTGCCATCCGCGTAGAAGCGCGAGAGATCTTCAGCGTCCGGGCGCAGCTCAAGCAGCCAGTCACGGGTTAATGGCTCGGAGACGCAGAACATGATTACGTCGGAACTCTTGATCCGCGTGATCGCCTCTCGGGTCAACTGCCGTCCTCCTTGAATCCCGGTTCCGATGATAGCCAGGACGCCAAGTTTGGTTGGTGCAGACATGATCGGCGCTCCGATGTAGACAGCTGTCGCCGTGTGAACAGGAAAGACTAAAAGCTCCGAGGCGCCACTGCGATTTCAACTCGAAGCACCGCGATCGCCATCGTGGCCTCCCCTCAGGAGTTTGGGCGCCCCCCTACCGCGGGCTGCGCGAATTGAACTACGCCTCGATCCGTTTGATTGTTTTTGGCTATACTGGTGCCAGATTGTGTCCCCGAAACGATCCGCGAGGCACCTACCAGAATTGGTCGGACGCCGGGAGAAATGGACAACTTCGGGCACTCGCGTCTGCAATTACGCAAGAGAAGAGCATCAACGACCGATCTATGATTTGGCAGTCTATTAGCGGGTACATTTCCGCTATGAAGAAGACACAACCAGAATCTCTTAGCGCCCCGCCGCCCCGAGCAAGTGATGAGCGAGTTTGTTGGGCAGCTTGCCAACGCCGTTGATTTTCGTCCTCTAGCCGATAGCTTCCGAGCTCATGTCGCGCACCACGTTCTCTTTCAATCTCATTGCCGCCCGAAATGCTCGCCGAGTAGGAAGGGGTGCGAGCGCAAGGACATCGGACGCGCTCGGAATTGATACGAGAGGCACTGCGCGTATATTTCAACAGGGCAGTCAATCGCGAATACAATTCACCTTGAAATCACCTGGATGTTATAGGCTCACGACCATGGCAAACAGCATGATCGTCTCACAGAGAGTTCGCTGGGCCCCCTTGATGGTCGCCCGGCAGGCATCCGCGTATTAGACGAGAACGACGCTGAGGTTGACTTCATAGCGTGGCCTGACTTAGAGCGCGAACTCAACCAGCGACTGATGCCGCAACTTTTCTCCTATGCGCCAGCTTTCAGATTCGAGATGCGCGATCACCACGGCAAAACGGATTGGCTCGTGCAGCTTGTCGATGACCAGGGCAATCGGTTTTGCGATGTGTGGTTTGGCGTCAATCCAGACGATGGCTGGGCCTTTGATGGATTGGTGCATTTCGGAGACCCCGATGCCGATCCGCACGTTTGGCAAAGTTACCGACGCTACTCAGATGGCACCTATCGGCGGCTGCCTTCATTCGCATCCAGCCTCGATCAGTTCAGGCAAGTAACTAAGGGTCCATGATAATCGGCCCCATGCTATACTTCCAGTATGGCTAAGAAGGAGTCCGATTTCGACAAGCTTGCTCGACTTATCAAAGAAGAAGGTGAGGATATTCGAACAGAGATTCGTAATGAGATCGGTCGACTGGAGAAGAAAGTCGACGCTCGACGAAGCAATGAAATGACGCAAGCACATCTTCTGGTGCTTTGGCTTTGAGCCGCAGCTCTATCGCGGCGCTCGACACTCGGTTGGAACGAGTAGAGCTCGGCTCGAGCAAGTGGAGGTTCGGCTCGAGCGAGTGGAAGTTCGGTTGGAACGCGTAGAAGGCCGGATGGACAAGGTGGAAGAGAAACTGGTTCGCATCGACGAACGGCTCCTAAACATCGAGCAAGAACTCAGAATCTTTCGTACCGATCTTGATATCTTGAGAACGAAAGTCGAGAATATCGAAGGCTATCGTTTGGAGATCGACCATGCGCTCGAGCGCATCGCCGTTATCGAAAAGCATCTAGGGATCCGAAGCAAACTGGCTGCCTAGCACAGGCTGGGCAACTGGCCCTCGTGTGGCATAATAACAGTCTATATGGTTCGCACACCATTTCCGTATCATGCGGTGATGCCTCCCACCGGCGGCCAAGTCTCGCCCGAACAACTCGAAGAACTCCGCCGCCTATACAAAGAGGCCTCAGGAGAAGAGATCACCACTGCTGAAGCGACCGATATGGCTCATCGTCTCCTCGCGCTCTATAGAATCCTCTCGCGGCCTTTGCCGAGCGAGACCGGACAGCCTCCTCCTTCGCCACCGCCCCAAGGCGCTCCGAAGCATAATGATGGTATTGACCAAATACGCCGTGTTTAGCGTAAGCGCGGATTTCTCCGCACCTTTTGCTTTTGAGAGCTCTAGGTGGTGTGGACTCTAAGGATTCCCTTTTAGGAGCAAATCAGATTCAAGGCTGCTTTTGGGGAGGCCGCCTTGGGTGTGATGGACCGTTTGGTATTGAGCGACGCGGCGTGGGAGCGGATGGCGCCGTTGATCATAGGGCGGCCCGATCAGAAGGGCTCGACCGGGCGCGACAACCGAATGTTCGTTGAAGGAGTGCTGTGGATCGTGCGTACAGGGTCTCCCTGGCGCGATCTCCCGGAGGTCTTCGGCGATTGGAACAGCGTGTTCCGGCGCTTCAGCCGATGGAGCATCAAG
>NZ_JAGKJL010000122.1:0-10937 GCF_020329495.1 Bradyrhizobium australafricanum
GGGTCTACCGCGGAAATCAACTCCTCGACGCGCTCTCAGACTGCGGTCCATGGACTGTCGAGATCGTCGAGCGGCCTCAAGGCGTCAAAGGCTTCCAGCTTCTGCCGAGGCGGTGGGTGGTTGAACGCACATTCGCTTGGTTCGGCAGATGCCGCCGCCTCGCCAAGGACTTCGAGGCGACGGTGGCAACCGAAGCTGCCTGGCTGCTGATTGCACACATCAGGCTCCTGACCCGCAGACTCGCGGCTGCAGCTAAGGTTGGGTGATTTATGAGTCAGACTCTGAGGAGCGCGGAACGGCGATTGTGCACGGATCGCCGAGGCCGATCCCCTACTGCGCGACCTTGCTGCTGCCTTGTGTGATCAGCCGTGCGGCGCGCTGGTCGCGGGTGTGGATCCAGAGCCAGTTCATCGCCACCGCAATCCGATGCCGCACGCCGATCAGGAAGTAGATGTGGGCGAGGCCCCAAATCCACCATGCCAGCGAGCCGCGCAGCTTGAGCCAGCCGAAATCGATCACCGCCTTCTTCTTGCCGATCTGGGCGAGGCTGCCGGCATGCCTGTAGCGGAACGGGGGCAGCGTCTTGCCGTCGAGCCGGGCCTTGATCAGTGCGGCGACGTAGCGCCCCTCCTGCTTGGCGGCCGGCGCGATGCCCGGCACCGGATTGCCGTCGGGATCCTTGATCGTGACGGTGTCGCCGACGGCGAAGACATCGGGATGGCCGGGCACGGTGAGATCCGGCTCGACCTGCAGTCGATGGGCGCGATCGGCCGGCGCGTTCAGCCATTCGGCGGCGCGCGAGGCGCGCACGCCGGCGGCCCAGACGATGGTGCGCGCCTCCAGCCTCTTGCCGCCGAACACCACGCCGTCGGCCGAGCATTCGGTGACCGGCTCGCCCAGCATCACCTCGACGCCGAGCCTTTCCAGCGACGCCTGCGCATAGGCCGAGAGATCGTCCGGGAAGCCGGCCAGCACGCGCGGGCCGGCCTCGATCAGCACCACGCGCGCCTTGCGCGTGTCGATGTGACGGAAGTCTTGCGGCAGCGTGTCCTTGGCGAGGTCGGCGATGGTGCCGGCCATCTCGACGCCGGTCGGCCCGGCGCCGATGATGACGAAGGTCAGCAGCGCCGCGCGCTTGTCCGGATCGGTCTCGCGCTCGGCGCGCTCGAAGGCGACCAGGATGCGCCGCCGCAGCGTCGTCGCGTCCTCCAGCGTCTTCAGGCCGGGCGCGAACGGCTCCCATTCGTCATGGCCGAAATAGGCGTGGCGGGCGCCGGTGGCGAGGACCAGCGTGTCGTAGGGAAGGCTGCCGCCGTCGTCGAGCTGGACGCATTTCGCTGCGGCGTCGACGCCACAGACATTGGCGAACAGCGTCGTCACCTCGGGCCGGTCGCGCAAGAGATAGCGGATCGGCCAGGCGATCTCGCTGGTGGCAAGCGAAGCGGTCGCGACCTGATAGAGCAGCGGCTGGAACAGATGGTGGTTGCGGCGGTCGATCAGCGTGATCTCGACCGGCGCCCCTCTGAGACCGAAAGCGGCTTCCAGGCCGCCGAAGCCGGCGCCGACGATCACCACGCGATGAGGTTTGGCCGGCGTTTGCGTCATCTGATGTCGCTCTCGGTTTCGAACGGCTTCGTCGTTTGATTATGTATTCATTCGCAGCCTCATTCCAACACGAAATGCCCGATCGCCCGATAGCAAAACCCAATCGCCGCAAGCCTCACGCATCCTGCGGCGCGGCCGCGGCGACGGCCCGCCGCCGCATCGGCAGGAACAGTCCCGCGACCGCGCCGGCGAATGACAGTGTTGCGGCAAGGCTCATCGCCGACGCGAATCCGTTTGCGAAATGACCGGATGAATCGGCTGCGCCATTGGCGGAAAAGCTCGCCACCAGCGCCGCGATGCCGAACATGCCGCCGAGGAAGCGGCCCATGTTGAAGACGCCCGACGCCTTGCCCATCTCGCTGACGGCGACCGCGCCCAGCACCGCGTTCTGCGCGGCCGGCATCGCCATCGACACGCCGACGCCGGCGAGCACCAGCGGCGCGACCAGCGCCGAATAGGGCACCGCGGGGCTCACGATCTCGCTGATCCATCCGAGCCCGATCGCCTGCATCAGGAGGCCGGTGACGACCAGTGTGCGCTCGCCGAACCGGTTGACCGCGGCGCCGGCGATCGGCGCGGTGACGAACAGCGTCGCCGTCCACGGCAGCAAACGCAGCCCGGCGCCGAAGGCGTCGAAGCCGAGCGCGATCTGCAGGAACTGCGGCAGCAGGAACAGCACGCCATACATCGCGGCGTAGAACAGCACGCTTGCGGCCATGCCTGACGCAAAGGGCCGTGCCGCGAACAGCCGCATCGGCACCATCGGGCTTGTGGCACGCAGCTCCCACAGCACGAACAGCGCCGCCAGCGCGACGCCGGCGATCAGCGCGCCCGTCACTTCCGCGCTGGCCCAGCCGACGCCGTTGCCGCGCAGCAGGCCCCAGACCAGCGCCAGCGCCGCGAGCGCGACCAGCGTGAGTCCGGCGATGTCGAGCGGCGCTGGCGGCCCGAAGCTTTCGCGCAGGCGGGCGATCACGAGGGCGATCGCGACCAGGCCGATCGGCAAATTGATCCAGAAGATCCAGCGCCAGCCGAGATGTTCGGTGATGAAGCCGCCGATCGCGGGACCTATGATCAGCGCGCATCCGGTGATGCCGCTGAAAATGCCGAGCGCGCGGGCGCGCTCCTCCCGGCCGAACGCGCCGCTCAGGATCGCCATCGCCAGCGGCATCACCAGCGCCGCGCCTGCGCCCTGCAGGGCGCGGGCGGCGATCAGGGCCGCGGCGTTGCCGGCCAGCGCGCAGGCCGCCGACGCCACGACGAACAGGCCGATCCCGGCCGCGAACATCCTGCGCTGCCCGAACCGGTCGCCGAGCGCCGCGCCGGTCAGGAGCAGCACCGCGAAGGTCAGGTTGAAGGCGTTGACGGTCCACTGCAGCGTCTCCACGGCGCTTCCGAAATCGGCGCGGATGGTCGCGAAGGCCGTGGTCATGATCATGGCGTCGAGCGCCATCATGAAGGATGCCAGCGCGGTGAGGCCGAGCACCCAGCGCTGTTCGGCGCGCTCTCGAGGGGTCTGCATGGTCGTTCTCCGTTGCCGCGCCGCGAGATTGCGGCGCGCTTCGCCGGCAAGGACGAACCGGAACGGGCAAAGGATGCGGCGAAGAACTATTTTTGAATTTATTTTTGCCGGACCGCATCCTTTGGCGGTTCGCGAACGTCCTTGGGTCTGAGGCGGCCGGTTCAGGCCGCAGAACCAGGCCAAGGAGGCTGCGATGAGACGGACCCTGATCAGGTACAAGGCGAAGCCGGAGATGGCGGAGAAGAATGCCGCGCTGGTGTCGGCCGTGTTCGCCGAGCTGAAGGCGGCGAGGCCCGACGGCGTGCGCTATCTGACCCTGCGGCTGGAGGACGATACCTTCATCCACATGGTCGAGACCGCGGCCGAGGACGGTTCGAGCCCGATCCCGAAACTGGCCGCGTTCCAGGCGTTCCAGGACGGCATCCGCGATCGTTGCGCCGAGCCGCCGCTGGTTCGCAGTGCGGTGATTGTCGGGAATTATCGTATGCTGGATGAGCCGTGAACCGGCGGGCAGTGCACCGATCTGGCGGAGCCATCATGACGTCACCACACCAAGCGCCGGCCGCGACCGACGTCGACACGCTGTTGGCGGCGATGCGGCCGAGGCTGCATCGCTACTGCGCCCGCATGGTCGGATCCGTCATCGACGGCGAGGATGTGCTGCAGGACGCGCTGATCAAGGCGGTGGAAGCCTTCGGGTCCGCCGCGCCGATCCAGAATCCGCAAGCCTGGCTGTTCCGGATCGCGCACAACACCGCGCTCGATTTCCTCAGGCGGCGCAACCGCCAGGAAGCGCTCCACGCGCCGGAGGAGGTGGACATGATGGCCGGAGAGCTTGATGACGTCGGCCGCCGCGAGATCGCCGCGACCAGCCTGCGCACCTTCATGCGCCTGCCGGTGGCGCAGCGTTCCAGCGTGATCCTGATGGATGTGCTCGGCTGCTCCCTGCAGGAGATCTGCGGCATCATGGATTTCAGCCTGCCCGCGGTGAAAGCCGCGCTGCACCGTGGACGCACCCAATTGCGCGAGTTTGCCGCCGAGCCGGACGACGCGCCGCGGCCCGGCCTGTCGCCGGCCGATCGCATCAGGCTCAACGCCTATGTCAGGCATTTCAACGCCCGCGACTTCGACGCCATCCGCGCCATGATCGCCGATGACATCAGGCTCGAGCTCGTCAACCGGACGCGGCTGAACGGCAAGGCCGAGGTGTCGCGCTACTTCGGCAATTATTCGAAGATCGACGACTGGCATCTGGTGACCGGACAGGTCGAGGGACGCCCCGCGATCCTGGTGTTCGATCCGAACGCACAGGGCGCGCCGCCGCGATCGTTCATGCTGCTCGACTGGTCGGCCGACAAGGTCGCGACGATCAGGGATTTCCGCCACGCGTCCTACGCGATCGACGGCGCCGAATGGGCGGTGGATCAAGGCTGACCGCCGATCAGCGCTTGGCGCAGTGACCACGCCACAAACTCAGTGTCGTCCCGGACAAGCCAACGGGTCGGCGCGAAGCGCCGCCCGATGACAGGCTCCGCGCGATCCGGGACCCATAACCACCAATGGGAATCGTCTTGGATCGCTGAGGCCCCAGCCCTCTTCAACAATCTAAGCCTGTGGTTATGGGTCCCTGCTCCCGTGCGCAATTGCGCACTAGGCAGGGACGACAATAGGGAGGGAGCCGCTACCGCGTCTTTCCGCCGAACTCGCCATTGGCGATCCGCGCGACGCGGCTGCCGCCTGCGGCCGGCGTGCTGCGTCTTTCAAACAGGCCATCGTCGCCGGTCTCGCGCTGCGATGGCGGCGGTTCTTCGAAATAGCCGCCACTCCGCCAGACCAGCAGGACGATGTTCATTGCGCCATTGACGGCGGCGCCGACCACCGTTTCGGTGTGCTGATAGGTCAGCGCATATTCGGGAAATCGTCCGGCAATCGCCCTGTCGAGCACGAGGAGGGCGATCCATGCCGCCATCACGCAGACCGGATCCCAGCCCATGTCGCGCACCCGCATCGATTGCAGCATGAAGCAGATGACGAGCATGCCGTAGAAGGCAATGACCAGCACGGGGTTGCTCGATGCCTGCGCCAGCAGCACGTCCATACTGCCGCTCGCCGGTGCGTTGCCGGTGACGCCGTAGACCAGCATCATAAAGCCGAGGCCCACCACGAAGGTGCAGAAGAAGAAAGCCAGTCGGCCCATCCGGGCATTGAAGCCGAAGATGTAATTCAGCATGTGACGCACCCCTTTGGCGGCAGCGTCGGCCAGGGATGCTTTCCGGACCATGAAGCCCGCAGGCGCTTGCCGGCCTGTGGTTTCCGGGTGCTTTACCGGATCGTTAAAGCCTGCTGCAGTGCGGGCGTGGGTCGTTGCGGAAGGCCGGTGCCTGCGACAATCGTTGCCCACGCAACCGGCATTATATTTCTTGCCATGGTCGATTTAGACGAATTATGATGCAAGGTGCTGGGGTATGCGCCGAAGGTTCTAAGTCAGCGCCGTCGGTTCATGCTTGCTGCAGACTTGCGATATCGCGCACAAAATACGTCACAGAACGACGCGCGCAAAGCGTGACCCCCGGGCCCTCGTGATCGAGCCTCGTGGGATCTTTGGTTGAGGAGGGGAGTGAATATGAAAAAGGCATTTTGGCTGGCAGGCGCCATGGCTGTGGCGCTGGCGCAGCCCGCGACGGCGGCTGACAGCATCAAGATCGGCTTCGTCTCGACCTTCAGTGGTCCGACCGCTGTGATCGGCAACGACATGCGCAATTCCTTCGAGCTCGCGCTCGACCATCTCGGCCGCAAGATTGACGGCAAGCCGGTCGAGGTGATCTACGAGGACGACCAGCAGAAGCCGGATGTCGGCAAGCAGAAGACCGAGAAGCTGGTGCAGTCCGACAAGGTCGACTTCATCGTCGGCTACATCTGGTCGAACGTGCTGCTGGCGTCGCTGAAGACCGCGGTCGATTCCAAGACCTTCCTGATCTCGGCCAATGCCGGTCCGTCGCAACTCGCCGGCGAACTGTGCTCGCCTTACGTGTTCTCGACCTCCTGGCAGAACGACCAGACCCCGCAGGCGGTCGGCACCTACATGAACCAGAAGGGCGTCAAGTCGGTGTTCCTGATCGGCCCGAACTACGCCGCGGGCAAGGACATGCTGGCCGGCGTCAAGAGCACGTTCAAGGGCCAGGTCGTCGGCGAGGAATATACGGTGTGGCCGAGCCAGCTCGACTTCTCCGCCGAGCTCACCAAGGCGAAGAACTCCAAGGCCGAGTCGATCTTCGTGTTCTATCCGGGCGCGGCCGGCGTGCAGTTCCTGAACCAGTACGCGCAGGCCGGCATCAAGCAGCAGATCCCGCTCTACACTGCGTTCACCATCGACGAATTGTCGCTGCCGTTGCAGAAGGACAATGCACTCGGCGTTCCCGGCGCGCAGCAATGGGTCAACGACCTGCCCAACGAGGAGAACAAGAAGTTCGTCGCCGACTACCGCAAGAAGTATCCGGGCTTGCGGCCGACCTTCTACGGCGCACAGTCCTACGACGCTGCCAACCTGATCAACAGCGCCGTGGTCGCGGTGAAGGGCGACCTGACGAAGAAGGACGCGATGAAGGCCGAGATGGAGAAGGTGAACTTCAAATCGGTGCGTGGACCGTTCAAGTACGGCAACAACCACATTCCGATCCAGAACTTCTATCTGCAGGACGTGGTCAAGGACGCCGAGGGCCAGCTCTCGCTGAAGACGGTCGCGACCATCGTCAAGGACGACCAGGACCGCTTCCACGACAAGTGTCCGATGAAGTGATTGTCGGGCGTCTTTTTGGCGCGCGGCTTGCTTCTCTTTACCTCGCCCCGCTCTTGCGGGGAGAGGTCAATCGCGAAGCGATTGGGTGAGGGGCTCTTTCCCGGCATTCGGTTTGCGGAAAGAGCCCCTCACCCCAACCCTCTCCCCACAAGAGCGGGGCGAGGGAGAACCCGCAATGTGCAATGCGGCGGCGTGCTTGCGCTGCCGCTGTTTTGTTTCAGCCCGGTATGAAGGATCCATGTATCTCGTCGTCGAACAACTGCTGAACGGCCTGCAATTCGGTCTCCTGCTGTTCCTGCTGGCGGCCGGGCTGACGCTGGTGTTCGGCATCATGGACTTCGTCAATCTGGCGCACGGCTCGCTCTACATGATGGGCGCCTATTTCGCGGCGACCTTCGTGGCCTGGACCGGTAGCTTCGTGCTCGGCGCGCTGATGGCGCTGGGCGCCACGCTGCTGCTCGGCATCGCGCTGGAATATGTCGCGCTCAGGCATCTCTATGGCCGCGACCATCTCGACCAGGTGCTGGCGACGTTCGGCCTGATCCTGTTCTTCAACGACGCCGTCCGGCTGATCTGGGGCCCGGCGGGCCTCGCGCTGCCGCTGCCGGCCTGGCTCACCGTGCCGGTGCAGATCATCCCCGGCGTTTACTATCCGGCCTACCGCCTTATGATCATCGTGGTCGCGCTGGCGGTCGCAGCAATGCTCTATCTCGTCGTGATGCGCACCCGCATCGGCATGCTGATCCGCGCCGGGGCCTCCAACCGCGAGATGATCGGGGCGCTCGGCATCAACATCAAGCTGCTGTTCACCCTGGTGTTCGGCCTTGGCGCGGCGCTCGCCGGCCTCGCCGGGCTGATGCAGGCGCCGATCCTCACCGTGCAGATCGGCATGGGCGAGAACATCCTGATCCTGGCCTTCGTGATCATCGTGATCGGCGGCATCGGCTCGATCCGCGGCGCGTTCATGGCCGCGATCTTCGTCGGCATCATCGACACGATGGGCCGCGCCTTCCTGCCCGACCTGCTGCGCAAGGTGCTGAGCGGGGCGGCGGCGTCGACCGCGGCGCCGGCGCTGTCATCGATGCTGATCTACCTCCTGATGGCCATCATCCTTGTGCTGCGGCCCGAGGGGCTGTTCCCGGCGGCCAAACGATGATGCGAAAGCTCAACGTCTCCAACGCGGTCGCGGCGCTGATGTGTGCCGCCCTGATCCTGCTGCCGCTCTATTCGGCGGTCACGGGCAATATCTTCATCCTCACGCTGTTCACCCGGATCGTGATCTTCGCGCTTGCCGCCGCGAGCCTCAATCTGATCATGGGCTATGGCGGCATGATGAGCTTCGGCCACGCCGCCTATCTCGGCATCGGCGGCTATGCCGTCGGCATCCTCGCCGCCGAGGGCATCGGTTCCGGCTTCATTCAGTGGCCGGTGGCGCTCGCCGTTTCGGCGTTGTTTGCGCTGCTGATCGGCGCCCTCTCACTGCGCACCCGCGGCGTCTACTTCATCATGATCACGCTGGCCTTTGCGCAGATGGCCTACTATATCGCCTCCGCGCTGTCGCGCTACGGCGGCGACGACGGCCTCACCGTCTACAAGCGCAGCGATTTCGCCGGCCTGATCAACCTGTCGGATCGCAACCAGTTCTATTATCTCTGCCTGGCCTGCCTGTTCGGCGGCCTCTATCTGATCTGGCGCATCGTCAATTCGCGTTTCGGCCTCGTGGTGCAGGGCGTCCGCTCCAACGAGCAGCGCATGCAGGCGATCGGCTTCCATGCCAATCGCTACCGCCTGGTCTGCTTCGTGATATCAGGCACGATCTGCGGCCTGGCCGGCGCGCTGCTTGCCAACAACACCGATTTCGTCAGCCCCGCCGTGATGTACTGGACACGCTCCGGCGATCTCATGGTGATGGTGATCCTCGGCGGCATGGGCTCGCTGTTCGGTCCCGTCATCGGCGCGATCGTCTATCTCCTGCTCGAGGAGTTGCTGTCGCAGTTCACCGAATATTCGGGGCTGATCCTGGGCCCGGTGTTGCTCCTGATCGTGCTGTTCGCGCGCGGCGGCATCATGGGCCTGCTCGGGAGGATGCGCCGTGGTTGAGCCCCTGCCAAATCCCCTGCTGCGCGTCGACAATCTGGTCCGCCGCTTCGGCGGCATCACCGCGACCGACAACCTCTCGATGGAGGTGGTGCCAGGCGAATTGCACGCCATCATCGGCCCCAACGGCGCCGGCAAGACCACGCTGATCAGCCAGCTCACCGGGCAGGTGATGCCGAACTCCGGCACCATCCGCTTCGCCGGCCGCGACGTGACAAACCTGCCGTCCTACAAGCGCAGCCGCCTCGGGCTGGCGCGCTCGTTCCAGATCACCTCGCTGCTGAAGGATTTTTCCGCGATCGACAATGTCGCGCTGGCGGCGCAGGCGCATGACGGCCACTCGTTCCGCTTCTGGGGCAATGCGCGCAAGGAGCGGCATCTGCGCGAGTCCGCGCGCGCGGCGCTCGAGCGCGTCGGCCTCGGCACGCGCGCCGATATCGTGGTGTCGCAATTGAGCCATGGCGAGCAGCGCGAGCTCGAGCTCGCGGTCGCGCTCGCCACCAGGCCGCAGCTGTTGCTGCTGGACGAGCCGATGGCCGGGCTCGGCGTCACCGAATCGGCGCGGATGGTCGCGCTGTTGAAGGAGCTGCGCAAGGAAGTCACCATCGTGCTGGTGGAGCACGACATGGAGGCGGTGTTCGCGCTGGCCGACCGCATCACGGTCTTGGTCTATGGCCGCGTCATCGCCTGCGACGTGCCGGACGCGATCCGCAAGCACGACGAGGTCAAGCGCGCCTATCTCGGCGAACAGCATGCGGTGACGCACCATGGCTGATACCAGGATGGCTGAAACCAAAACCGCTGAAACCCTGCTTGAAGTCGACGCGATCGAGACCTGCTACGGGCTGAGCCAGGTGCTGTTCGGCCTGTCGCTCCAGATCAAGTCGGGCGAGATGGTCGCGCTGATGGGCCGCAACGGCATGGGCAAGACCACGACGATCCGCTCGATCATGGGCCTGACGCCGGCGCGATCAGGCGCCATCCGCTTCGCCGGCGAGGCGGTGCGCGGCCTGCCGTCCTACAAGATCGCAAAGCTCGGGATCGGCCTGGTGCCGGAAGGCCGCCAGATATTCCCCAACCTCACGGTGCGCGAAAATCTCGTCGCCGCGTCAGGCAATCGCTTCAGTGCCTCCGATCCGTGGACCATCGACAGGATCCACGCGCTGTTTCCGCGGCTCGCCGAACGCACGAATAATATGGGCGTCACGCTGTCCGGCGGCGAGCAGCAGATGCTGGCGATCGGCCGCGCGCTGATGACCAATCCGAAATTGCTGATCCTCGACGAGGCGACCGAGGGTCTTGCGCCCCTGATCCGCGACGAGATCTGGAGCTGCCTGTCGATGCTGAAGGAGCGCGGGCAGTCGGTGCTGGTGATCGACAAGAACGTCGGAAACCTCGCCCGCATCGCCGACCGCCATTACATCATCGAGCGCGGCCGCACCGTGTGGAGCGGCACCAGCGGGGAGCTGATCGCCGAGCCGGATCTGCAGCACAAGTATCTGGGGATTTGAGCAGCAAGTATTGCCGTATCGCCGTCATCCTGAGGAGCCTGCGTAGCAGGCGTCTCGAAGGATCGATGGCCCGGCTGGTGGCCGTGCATCCTTCGAGACGCGCTACGCGCTCCTCAGAGCCTGACTGAAAAATGGGTGAGTGATCTCAGTGGGGTGTGATTCCATCGGATTTGCAAAGATTCGAGGGAGAGCACGATGCCCTGGACCAAGATCACTCGGGAGCAATATCGGCGGGACGATCTGCGTTATGCAAGCGATATGACCGATGCGGAGTGGGCGCTGATCAGACGCCTGTTGCCGCGAGCGAACCGGCGCGGCCGGCCGCGTAAGACGGAGCTGCGTCGTGTGATCGAAGCGATCCTCTATATCGTTTCGACCGGCTGCCAGTGGCGGGCGTTGCCGCAGG
>NZ_JAGKJL010000123.1:0-10331 GCF_020329495.1 Bradyrhizobium australafricanum
ACCCCTTTGATCGGCTCTGCAAGCAGCGCGGCATCCAGCATCGCCTGACCAAGCCTTACCACCCGCAGACCAACGGCCTCGTCGAACGCTTCAACCGGCGTATCGCCGAAGCCATTGGCCGCGAACAAAAGCGCGGCAGCGCCCGGCGGACCTTCATCGACCATGCCGATCGCGACGCCTTCATCGCCAGGTTCGTCCACGACTACAACCGGACTCGCCTCAAATGCCTCGGCTACCAGGCCCCGATCCAGGCCGTTGCTAAACTCACGGGACTGAACACTTTCGCAGGGACGACAGTGAGTATGCTGTACGGCTTCGGTGTCATCACCCGCGAAAGCGGGTGATCCGGTACGCCGCGGCTTCTCGGCTCAAGCGTTGACGTCTCTGGAACACTGGAACGCCCGGTCCCGTCTACGCCAAGGCTTCGACGAGGCTTTCGCTTTCAGGCGCGCCGAAGTTTTAGCGAAGACGGCGAGCCGGGCGATGACAGTGTGCGCGACGACGACGATGCGGCGGCTCAGTACCCCTTGCCGCTCGCCAGCTGGTCGGTGTGGAAGTTGCTGTCGCCGAACAGCTCCTGGCAGACGCGGGCGCGCTTCATGAAGAAGCCGATGTCGAACTGGTCGGTCATGCCCATGCCGCCATGCATCTGCACGCCCTCCTGCACGGCCAGCGTCGCGGTGGTGCCGGCGCGGGCTTTTGCCACCGCGACCGCGGTGGCGGCCTTGTCGATGTCCGTATCGAGCGCCTGCAGCGCCTTCAGCACCGCGGCGCGGGTGATCTCGATATCGATGTAGAGCTGCGCGGCACGGTGCTGCAGCGCCTGGAATTCGCCGATCGCCTTGCCGAACTGCTTGCGCTCCTTCAGATAGGCCACGGTACGGCCGAACACCTCGTCGGAGAGGCCGACCATTTCGGACGCCACCGCGCCGCGACCGATATTGAGCACGCCCTCGAGCAGCCCGAAGCCCTGATCGACCTCGCCGAGCACGCTGTCGGCGTCGACCTCGACATTGTCGAACACGATGCGCGCCGCGTTGTGCGAATCGACCATCGCGGTGCGCTCGACCGCGAGCCCCTTCGCCTTCGGATCGACCAGGAACAGCGTCAGCCCGTTCTTGTCGCCGGCGCTGCCGGCCGTGCGCGCGGCGACGATCAGGAGATCGGCGGTGTGGCCGTCGACCACGAAGCCCTTGTCGCCCGACAGCTTGAAGCCGTTGCCGGAGCGTGTGGCCTGCAACTTGGTCTGTAGTGGGCGATGCTTGGCGCCCTCATCGATCGCGAGCGCCGCCAGCAGCGAGCCGTCGGCGATCTTCGGCAGATGCTGCGCCTTCTGCGCCTCGCTGCCGCCGCGCGACAGCGCCGAGGCGGCGAGCACCGAGGTCGCGAGGAACGGCGACGGCATCAAGGTGCGGCCGATCTCCTCCATGACGATGCCGGCCTCGACGCAGCCGAGCCCGCTACCGCCGAACTGGTCCGGCACCAGGAGGCCGGAGAAGCCCATCTCCGCAAATGTCTTCCAGAGCTCGCGCGAGAAGCCGGTGGCATCCTTGGCATCGCGCAGACCGCGCAGATGCGCCACCGGCGCCTTGTCGCTGATAAGGCCGCGCGCACTGTCGCGCAGCATGGATTGTTCTTCGGTGAGGACGAGGGCCATTGGAAATCCGATCTAACGTACTAAGCAACTGTCTGAGTTCGTCATTCCGGGGCGATGCGCAGCATCGAACCCGGAATCTCGAGGTTCCGGGTTCGCCGCTTCGCGACGCCCCGGAACGACGGTGCAGCGATCACGCACCCGGCAGGTCGAGGATGCGCTTGGCGACGATGCCGAGCATCACCTCCGAGGTGCCGCCCTCGATCGAATTGGCCTTGGTGCGCAGCCAGGCGCGCGGGCGGGCGCCGCCTTTGGAGCGGTCGCTCTCCCATTCCAGCGCGTCGATGCCGCCGGCCGACATCAGAATCTCATAGCGGCGCTTATTGAGCTCGGTGCCGTAATATTTCATCGCCGAGGAGAACGCCGGATGCGACTGCCCGGCCTTGGCGAGATCGACCGCGCGCTCCGCCGCGGCAGCGAGCGCGGCCTCGTCGACCTCGAAGCTCGCGATCTGGCTGCGCAGCTGCGCGTCGTCGAGCTTGCCCTGCGCGTCCGCACCGACCGAGTCGGCGGCGATCTGGCCGAGCGGACGGCCGACGCCGCGCTCGCCCATGCCCGAGATCATCGCGCGCTCGTGCTGCAGCAGGTATTTCGCGACATCCCAGCCTCGATTGACGGTACCGACGACGTGCGACTTCGGCACGCGGACATTGTCAAAGAAGGTTTCGCAGAACGGCGAATAGCCCGAGATCAGCAGGATCGGCTTTGTGGACACGCCCTTCGAGGTCATGTCGAACAGGATGAAGCTGATGCCGTCATGCTTCTTGGCCGCCGGATCGGTGCGCACCAGGCAGAAGATCCAGTCGGCGTAGTTAGCGTAGGACGTCCAGATCTTCTGGCCGTTGATGATGTAATCGTCGCCGTCGCCGACCGCGCGGGTCTGCAGCGAGGCGAGGTCGGAGCCGGCATTCGGCTCGGAATAACCTTGGCACCAGCGGATCAGGCCCGCGGTGATCTTCGGCAGATGCTCCTTCTTCTGCTCCTCGGTGCCGTATTTCAGCAACGCCGGTCCGAGCATCGAGATGCCGAACGAGGTCAGCGGCTGACGCGCGCCGATCGCAGCCATCTCCTGGCGCACGATCTTGGCCTCCTCGCCGTCGAGGCCTCCGCCGCCATATTCCTTCGGCCAATGCGGCACGGTCCAGCCCTTGTCGCGCATCCGCTCGAACCAGACGCGCTGCGCTTCGGACGAGAATTTCGTGTTGCGGCCACCCCAGAAGGTATCGCCATCCGAGGTCATCGGCTTGCGCATCTCCGCCGGGCAATTCTGCTCCAGCCAGGCGCGGGTCTCCGCGCGGAATTTCTCAAGGTCGGCCATGGTGCGTTTCCAGTCAAATTCGACGAATTGGATTCGACCTTAGACCTACGCAGCCGCCGAATTCAATATGCCTCGCGGCCGCGCCATGCTCTGGCGTCGCTACTCACTGCGCGCGATCGGGTGTATCGCCGAGATGGGGTAACGCTTGAAAAACAAGAGGAAACGGACATGCGGCTGAAGCTGCTTTCGCCTAGCGAAATGAACGCCGCCCAGAAAGAAACCTACGACGAGTCGATCGCCGGCAAGCGCGGCGCGCCACCGGCGCCGATGATGGCCTGGCTGAGCAGCCCGGAGATGGCACGGCATGCCACGCGGCTCGGCGAGGTGCTGCGCTTCGACACGATCTTTCCGCCAAAACTGTCAGAGATCGCGATCCTCGTCACCGCGCGGCACTGGACCGCGCATTACGAATGGTATGCCCACAAGCGCCTGGCGCTGAAGGGCGGGCTCGACCCGAAGATCATCGAGGACATTCGCGTGCGCCGGACGCCGAGCTTCGACGATCCCAAGGCTAGGGTGATCTACGACGTCGCCAAGGCGCTGCACGAAGGTCACGGCCTGCCGAAGGCACTGTATGACGAGGCGGTCGAGGTGCTGAGCCAGCGCGGCCTGGTCGAGGTGATCGGCCTCTGCGGCTACTACACCATGGTGTCGATGACGCTGAACACGTTCGAGTTCCAGCTGCCCGGCGGCGAGTTGTCGGAGCTCTGCTAGACGCCGGCGGACCGTGGCGCCTTTCGGAAACGCTGCGTTTCCGGATCGATCGCTCCGGCGGCGGCAAATCCGGACTATATCAGGCGGCGAACCTCGCCCCTGATGGCAGGGGCATTGACGTCAACGGAGTCCGCTCATGCCAGAGAATCCCCCCATCATCGCGGGCACCCGAATCGGACATGTCCACCTCAAGGTGGCCGATCTCGAACGCGCGCTCGGCTTCTATTGCGGAGTGCTCGGCTTCGAGCTGCAGCAGCGGCTGGGCACGGACGCGGCCTTCATCTCGGCCGGCGGCTATCACCACCACATCGGCCTCAACACCTGGGAAAGCAAGGGCGGCCATCCCCCGCCGCCGGGCACCACCGGCCTGTTCCACACCGCCATCCTCTATCCCACCCGCCCGGCGCTCGCCGATGCGCTGCACCGGGTGCTGTCGGCCGGCATCCAGCTCGACGGCGCCAGCGACCACGGCGTCAGCCAGGCGCTGTACCTGCGCGATCCCGACGAGAACGGCGTCGAGCTCTATTGGGATCGCCCCGAGACCGAATGGCCGCGCAGCGCGGACGGCAAGCTCGCGATGTTCACGCGACGGCTGGACCTGGACGGCCTGCTGAAGCAGCGTGCGACGTAATTCCGCAAGGCGATAATTTCGTAGCCCGGATGAAGCGCAGCGAAATCCGGGGTTCGCTCCATGAGGTAATACTGCTCCCGGATTACGCTTCGCTCCATCCGGGCTACGAGTGCTTTCCCCTTCCCCCTGAAGGGGGGAAGGTCGGGATGGGGGTTAGCCGCGGGCTCTGCTGCAAGTGGAGAGAGCAGATCCCCACCCGCTTTGCTCTGCGAGCAAAGCGACCTCCCCTTTCCAAGGGGAGGTGAAGAGGTAGCTCGGATGGAGCCAACGGGTCGCGCGAACGCGCGCCCGATGACAGGCTCCGCGAAATCCGGGGTTCGCGCCGTAAGGTGATGTTGTCCCCGGATTGCGCTTCGCTTCATCCGGGCTACGGGTTCAGGAACGGGTGCGCGAGCCAGCCAGCCGCATAAAGCCCAACCCCAAACACCGTATGCGTCACGAGGCTCTGCAGCCGCGCCGCCCATGGATGGGGCGTGCGGCTCGCGGCGATGCCGGCGCCCATCGCGGGCTGCATCACCAGGAACGGCGCGGCCACGCTGCCGATCCCGACCACCAGAGCCGGAGCGATGGTGGGCTGCCGCACCCAATCGAGGCCGAACATCGCAAGCAGCCCGCCGGCAAAGCCGATCCCGATCAGATAATGCGCGGTCCATCCGATGATCCGTTCGCCCGCGACCCGCGGTGACGCGGCGATGTGGTCGTGGCGCAGGCGCCCGGATGCGAGATGGCCGAGCCAGCGGCCGACCAACGCATAGTCCAGCGACGGGACGCCAAGCAGGCGCTTGCGGACCATCCCCCAGATGTCCATTACGACGGTCGCGCCGATCCCGATCAGCACCGCGCTCGCCACAAATTCGGCGGCTTCAACCATGCGCGGTCTTCGCCGGCGCCCGTGCCGCTACCATCCAGCACACCGCGGTGAAGCGAATGTCGTTGCCGTGGATGTAACGATCGAAGGCACCGCGCACGGTCTCGATCACTTGCGTGCGGCGTGGCTCCTCCATCGCCTGCAGCATCGTCCCGACCGGGCCGAGCCAGCTCACATAGCGGGCCAGCTGCGATGCCGGAAAGCCGAGGGCGACGTCGACCGGCTCGATCGCGATCGCGTCCCAGCCGCTATCCTCCAGGATATTTTCGACCCGCTTCCGGTCGGCAAGGCCGAACTGCCCCGGCGCATCGGGACGCCGCGCCGGAAGATCCGGCAGCAACGGCTTCGCTGCCTGTTCCGCCGTCGTCATGAACGGGTTCTCGGCGGCGCCGCGCCAGGCGATGAAGCGGAGCGCAGCATCCGGCCGGGCCGCGCGGCGCAGATTGGCGAAAGCCTGCACCGGATCGGCAAAGAACATCACGCCGAGGCGCGAGATGATCATGTCGAAGCTCGCGGGCGCGAACGGATAGGTCTGCGCGTCGGCGCAGATGAAGCTGACCGGCCGCCCTTCCCGCTCCGCGCGGGCGCGCGCCGCCGCGATCATCGGCTCGGAAATGTCGATGCCGGTGCAATGCCCCTGCTGGCGGAGCAATTGGGCAACGGCGAACGTTGTGGCGCCCGTGCCGCAACCGATATCGAGCACGCGGCTTGCCGCGGCATCGGACACCGCCTGAACGAGCAGTTCTTCAAGCGGCCTGAACATCCCTTCCAGCACCTCGCGCGTCTCGACCCAGGCGCGGCCGGCGGCGCCGTTCCAGAGTTTGACCTGCTCGTCGTCGACTTGCGCTGCGACACCCATGATTCTCGTCCTTGTTGATGCTTGCCTTACGCAAGCGATAGGCTGGATACTGCCAGTTCAAGTGAACTTGAGGTCAAGGGCCATGCGGGACATCGATATCGCGGAGGTGGCGGAGCTATCGGGCGTGCGCGCCTCGACCTTGCGCTTCTACGAGGAGAAGGGTCTGATCGCCTCGCATGGCCGGCGCGGGTTGCGCCGCCTGTTCGATCCGGCGGTGCTGGACCGGCTGGCGCTGATCGCGCTCGGGTGCGCCTCCGGCTTCTCGCTCGACGAGATCGCAAGGATGTTCGCGCCCGATGGAAGACCCCGGATCGACCGGAAAATGCTTTCTGCCAAGGCCGACGAGCTCGACCGCACCATCCGCAGGCTCAACGCGATGCGCGACGGCCTGCGCCACGCCGCCGTCTGCCCGGCTCCGAGCCACATGGAATGCCCGACCTTCCGCCGCCTGCTGCGGGTCGCGGCGGCCGGCAAGATCGGCGAGAAGAAGGCGAAGAAGTCACGCCGCAAGTCGTAGAACGTAGCCCGGATGAGCGAAGCGATATCCGGGGACAGGTCTTTATTCCCCTTCCCCCTGAAAGGGGGAAGGTCGGGATGGGGGTCAGCCGCAGGCTCTGCTGCAAGCGGAGAGAGCAGATCCCACCCGCTTTGCTCTGTGAGCAAAGCGACCTCCCCTTTTCAAGGGGAGGTGGAAAGCTACTTCCCTTTCGCCATGATCGTCGCCGCCGCGATCAGCTCCAGGCCAATGCAGCCGTAGAACGGCAGCGAATAGCTGCCGGAGAGGTCGTGCAGCAGCCCGACCACGCCGGGGCCGAAGGCGTAGGTGATCTGGTTGATCGCGGTGATCAGGCTGACCAGCACGCCGAACGCACGCGGATCGAACTCGCGCTGCACGATCAGCGCCGGCAGCGTGATCAGATTGCCGACCGAGAAGCCGAACAGCGCGCAGGCCGCGATCTGCGCCACGTCATTGTGCACATTGATGATGACGGCGAGCGCGGCCGCCTGGCTGACAAAGGACAGCGCCGATGCTAGCCGCTGGTTGAGCCGATCGATCACGAAGGAGAACGAGACGCGGCCGACCACGGCCATCGCGGTCAAGAGCGCCATCGCCACCGTCGCGCGCTCGCGGCCGATCACCTGATCAAGATAGGCGATCAGATGCACGATGAAGCCGACCTGGGCAAACAGCACCAGCGCGAAGGCAATCGAGACCGAGAGGAAGCGGATGTCGCGCAGCGCCCGGCTGCGCACCTGCGTCGCCGACGGCGCGTCGGCCGCGGCGGCCGTGACCGCGTGCAGATGCACCGGCGGTTGCCCGACGAAGATCAGGATGACAGGCACCATCACCACGATCAGCAGCGCCGCGGCCGCGATCATCGCGCCGGAGAAGCCGAACGTGCCGATCCCCGCCACCAGCAGCGGCACGCCGACGATGCCGCCGAAGCTCGCGCCGTTCAGCGCCAGGCTGATCGCCATGCCGCGTTTCTTGTCGAACCACAGGCCGAGCGTGTTGGTGATGATGCCGAGGCTGGTGCCGGCCCAGCCGAACGCCAGCAGCGCATTGGCGAGATAGAGCTGCCAGGGCTCGCGCACCTCGCCGATCGCAACCGCTGCGATCGCCATCGCGAAGGTGCCGGCGATCAGGCAGCTGCGCGCGCCGAACGCCTTGATCGCCTCGCTGACGAAGGCGACCAACGCGGCGCCGAACAGATAGAAGAAGGTCGTGCCCGACGAGATCAGCGATGCCGGCCAGCCGTGCAGCCGCTGCAGCTCGGCGACATAGACGCTCTGGCCGTAGAAGCCCAATCCCCAGCCGAAGGTCGCAAGCAGGAAGCAGACGACGACGATGCGCCAGCCTTCGTAGCCAAGCGAGGATTCATCAGGCAGCGTGGCTGAGGATGCGTCCATTTCTTGCTCTTGCTTCTCACATCGTCATGGCCGGACCAATCCGATCCCATGATGTGAACAGCGTTGCAAGCGGATCATTTCGAAGCTGATCGAAGTGTCAGCAATTGGCAGCAGCATGGTCCGGAAAAGTGCGAAGCGGTTTTCCGAACAGACCATGGTCAAACGACAAGCTTTAGATGCTGGGATCCGGGATTTCTTCCACCGCGCGCAATTTCGCGCGTCGCTTGGCGAATGAAGCGAACGAGAGCACGGCAAGGCCGAGCAGCACCGGCGGGAACACCACCCAGTTGACGGCATTCCAGCCGTAATGCGCGAGCAGTTGGCCCGACGAGAACGAACCGATCGCCATCATGCCGAACACGAGGAAATCGTTGAACGCCTGCACCTTGTTGCGCTCCTGCGGCCGGTGCGTTTCCAGCACCAGCGCGGAAGCGCCAACAAAGGCGAAATTCCAGCCGATCCCGAGCACGAACAGCGTCGCCCAGAAGTGCGGCGCAGTGACGCCTGACAGTCCGATCATCGCGGCGACCGCCTCGAGCGCCAGCCCGAGCGCGACGATAACGGGCGCGCCGAACCGCGCGATCAAGGAGCCCGTGAAGAAGCTCGGGCCGTACATCGCAACGATGTGCCACTGAATGCCAAAATTGGAATCGCTGACCGACAGCCCGCACATCTTCATGGCGAGCGGCGCCGAGGTCATCACCAGATTCATCATCGGATAGGCGATCACGCCGCACAGCGCCGCGGCGATGAAGCGCGGCTGCTTTGCGATCTCGAGCAGCGGGCGGCCGCCATGCAGGTCCGCAGCCGCAGGTTTCGGCGCGTCGACGCCCGAGAGCACCGCCATCGCCACCAGCGCGACCAGCGCCTGCATCACGAAGGAGAACGCGAACAGATAGGGCGGCCAGATGTCCATGGTCCATTGCACGAGCTGCGGCCCGAGCACGCCGGCGAACACGCCGCCGGCCATCACCCAGGACACCGCCTTGGGCCGGAACGCGACACTGGCGCCATCGGCGGCGGCAAATCGGTAGGACTGCGCGACGGCGCCGTAGAGCCCGCCGAGGAAGGTCGCGCCGCAGAACAGCCAGAACGATGAATGCAGGATCGCCCAGGCGCCGAGCGCGCCGGTCAGCGTGCCGCAGAAGGTGCCGATGATGAAGGCGACGCGTCGTCCGTAGGCGCGCGAGATCGCACCGGTCGGCAGCGTGCCGGCGGCAAGCCCGAGCACATACATCGAGAGCGGCACCGTCGCGAGCGAGACGTCGGGTGCCAGCGTCGCGCCGACGATCGAGCCGGTGGCGAAGATCACCGCCGAATTGGCGCCGGTCAGCGCCTGCGCCGCCGCAAGCCGCCACACATTGCTGCGCGCCCGCGCGTCGTCGCTCGCCTCATCCGCAGCCGTCACGTCAATCATCGGTGGTCCCGCCTCGAAGCCCCGGCGGGAGCCCCCAATCGGGCGCACTATGGAGAGCGGGTCGAAGCCGATCAACCGGCGCAAACGGACGTACGCCATGCAGGAGGCGCACGGGGGTTGGCCCGCTCGAATACCCGCACTCCGGCGTCGTCCTGGCGAAAGCCAGGAGGTGGATTCACATTCGAAGTGCAACACTTGAGCAAAGGACTCGGCAGGCGTGCGGTAGTCAAGGCATTTGCGCGGGGTGTTGTTGTAGGCGGCGATGAACTGGCGGAATCTGGCGGTCGAGAGGGTTACGAGATCCGTCTTGCGGGGAATAAAGCGGCGCATCCTGCCGATGGCGTTCTCGATGCCACCCTTCTGCCAGGGGGCATGGGGATCGCAGAAGAAGGTCGCGATCGAGAGGCGGTGCAGCGCCAGGTGACCTGGCGAACTCGGTGCCGTTGTCGAAGGTAACGCTCTGGCGCAGCTCTTGTGGAAGGGTCGCGAAGAAGCCCACGAGATGGCGGGCGACACCGCGCGCGACCTTGCTGGCAAGGCGGATGCCGAGCAGCAGCCGCGAGGTGCGCTCGTGCACGGTCAGCACGGCCTGACCGCATCGGCCTCCCAGTGTCCGGGCACGCTGCGGTCGGCCACTTCGAGCGGCCGATTTGCCAAGGAAACACGGCCTTCGATGAAGCTTGCGGGGCTGCCGCCCCGCTTGCCGCGGCAGCCGCGCTTGCTCTTGGCGCGCGGCAGATAGCGCCGCCAGTTGAAGTCCGTGGTGCGCCTGAGTTGGCCATAGATGAAGCGGTAGATGGTCTCGTGGGAGATCACCTTGCGCCCGTGCTCGCGGGCCAGCCGGCCAGCGACCTGCTCGGGCGACCAGCCGCGGCGAAGGCGTTGCAACACCGCGCGGCGCAGGCCGGGCTCCCGTTCGAGGCGTCCGCCCGTCCAGCGCCGCGCTCGCATCTGGTGCT
>NZ_JAGKJL010000124.1:0-10077 GCF_020329495.1 Bradyrhizobium australafricanum
GCACCCTGTTCAAATAGCCGTAAATGTAAAGCTTGAGGAGCACCGAAGGGTGATACGACGGCCGACCAGTCGCCGCAGGCTCCACCCCCTTAAAGCTCATCCCGGCCAAATCGAGCACCTCGACAAATGCGTCGATCACCCGCACAGGGTTGCTCTCGTCAATGAAATCATCGAGGCATTCGGGCAACAGCGTCCGCTGCCCACGGTCCGCCTCTTCAACGAAGCGCCTCATCGATTCCCCCAAAGAATCAGAGGAGAATCATAGCAGCAGCCCAGCGTTTTCACACAGCCAGGGTCAAAAGGCGACATCCCTGACCCGTCAGGTCGCATGTCTGGTTCGCGCCTGAAAGTGTGCTTCCCAGTGCATGAATACGCGCCCTTGGGTCGAATAGCGACCGCAACGGCGCTCCGCTCCTTCACCCCGTTCCTACGGCAGCGAGACAAGCGATGCTTGCCCTTAGAGGCTTAGGGTGAGGAGCCGCCTCCGCGCATATGGTGATAGCTGGAGTATGCGGAGATTCCCCGCAGCCGGGGCCATTGCGAATGATGCTTGCACGATTTCGGTATATTGGAAATTTGCCCCTGATTTGCCCGACGTGTCAAGTCGCGGTGTCGCATGCCGGCCGCCGCCGGCTCCTTTGCATGGGGTTGTTTTCGATATTTTGACGTGCGTCACCTCGTACGGGTCGCGCCGTTGGCGAGGCGCGGCCTCAGCTCATTCCGCGGCGGGCGAGATCATGTTCGGCGGGCCGGGCGGCCGCTTGGTCTCGTCGGACTGCTTCTCGTTCGGGGTCAGCTCGTGGTCGGCATGCGAGACCACGAGCCGCTTGCCGAAGCGCCAGATCAGGCCGCCGATGTCGTCCATCACCATGAACATCGCCGGCACGAACACCAGCGACAGCGCGGTCGAGAAGATCAGGCCGCCGATCACCGCGAGCGCCATCGGCGAACGGAATTCGCCGCCGGCGCCGAACGCGAGCGCCGAGGGCATCATGCCGGCGGCCATCGCGATCGTGGTCATGACGATCGGGCGGGCGCGCTTCATGCCGGCGTCGATCATGGCTTCCTCGCGCGCCTTGCCGTCGCGGATCGCCTCCACCGCGAACTCCACCAGCATGATGGCGTTCTTGGTGACGATGCCCATCAGCATCAGGATGCCGATCCACACCGGCGTGGTGAGCTGCTTGCCGGTCAGCAGCAGCGCGCCGATCGCGCCGCCGATCGAGAGCGGCAGCGAGAACAGGATGGTGATCGGCTGCAGGAAGGTGCCGAACAGCAGCACCAGCACGGCATAGACCATCATCAGGCCGGCGGTGATCGCGGTGGCGAAGCCGTCGGACAGTTCGGCGAGGCTCTCGGCGTCGCCGGACGGGCTGACCTTCACGCCCTTCGGCAGGGTCTTCATGACCGGCAGGTCGTAGATCAGCTTGGTGGCGTCGCCCAGCGCGGCATTGCCTACGAGATCGGCCGCGACGGTGGCCTGCCGCTCGCGGTCGTAGCGGTTGATGCTGGTCGGGCCCTGGTCGAGCTGGATGTCGGCGACGACGGAGAGCGGCACGCCGCCGCGTTCGCCGCGCTGGCCGAGCGGCACCCGCAACTGCTCCAGCATCTGCAGATCGCTGCGCGCATTGTCCTCGAGCTGGACGCGGATCGGCACCTGGCGGTCGCCGGCGTCGAACTTCGCCAGCGCCGGGCCGACGTCGCCGATGGTGGCGACGCGAATGGTCTGCGACAGGCTTTCGGTCGAGACGCCGAGCCGGGCCGCGAGCTCGGCGCGCGGACGGATGCGCAGCTCGGGCCGGTCGAGCGCGGTCTCCGAGATCACGTTGGCGATGATCGGAATCCGCTTCATCTGCGTCGCGAGTTCGCTGGCCACGTTGTTGACGATGTTGCTGTCGGTACCGGTGACGACCAGCGAGATCGCGCGCAGGCCGTTCTCGTCGAGGAACCAGAACCTGATGTCAGGAACGTTATCGAGCTCCTTGCCGATCGACAGTTCGAGCTCGCGCTGGGTGATCTTGCGGTCGGCCTTCGGCGTGTAGTTGATGATCAGCGCGGCGCGGCGGACCTCCTGCAGGCCCGGCGGCACCCGGCCGCCATCGACGAACACGCTTCGTACCTCGGGCCGCTTGCGCAGCCGCGCCACGATCTCCTCGGTGACCTTCTCGGTGTAGGCGAGCTGCGAGCCGGGCGGCAGCTCCATCGCGAGCAGCGAGCGCGCGGTGTCCTGCGCCGGCAGGAAGCCCTGCGGCAGCAGCGTGATGCTCCAGATCGACGCGGCGAAGATCGCAAAGCCGATCAGCACGGTGACGAAGTAATGCTTCACCGACCAGGTGACGAGGCTGTGATAGCCGCGCAGGATCGGGCCGGGCGGTGGATCGTCGTGGTCATGATGCTTGAGGAAATAGGCGGCCAGCATCGGCGTCACGAAGCGCGCGGCGAGCAGCGAGAAGAACACCTGCACTGACACGGTGATGCCGAACTGCTTGAAGAACTGCCCGGCAATGCCTGACATGAAGCTCGCCGGCGCGAAGATCGCGATGATGGTGAGCGAGATCGCGATCACCGCAAGGCCGATCTCGTCGGCGGCTTCGAGGGCGGCACGATAGGGCGTCTTGCCCATCCGCATGTGGCGGACGATGTTCTCGATCTCGACGATGGCATCGTCGACCAAGATGCCGGTCGAAAGCGTGATGGCGAGAAAGGAGACCAGGTTGAGCGAGAAGCCGAGCAGGTCCATCGCCCAGAATGCCGGGAAGATCGACAGCGGCAGCGAGACCGCTGCGATGATCGTGGCGCGCATGTCGCGCAGGAACAGCAGCACGATGATCACGGCGAGGATTGCGCCCTCGAACAGGGTCGATATCGCGGCCTCGTAGTTGCCCTTGGTGAACTCGACCGAGGTGTCAATCAGCTTCAGGTCGACATCGGGATAGGCCACCTTCAGCGCGTCGATCCGCTTCTGCACCGCGGCCGCGACGACGACGTCGCTGGCGCCCTTGGAGCGCTTGATGCCGAGCGCGACCACCGGCTCGCCGTTGAAGCGGGCGAAGGTGCGCCGGTCGGCGATGGTGTCGGTGACGGTGCCGAGATCGTCGAGCCGGATCTCGCCGCCGCCGAACAGCGGGATCATGGTGCCGGCGAGCTCGTTCAGCGTCTTGGCGCCGGCCAGCGTGCGGATCGCCTGGTCGTTCTTGCCGATCTCGGCGCGCCCGCCGGCGACGTCGACATTGGTGCCGCGCAGGATCTGGCTGACATTGACCGCGGTCAGTCCCACCGCCTGCAGCTTGTCGGGATCGAGCGAGACCAGGATCTCGCGCTCGACACCGCCGATGCGCTCGACCTGGGCGACGCCGCGCACGCCCTGCAGGGCGCGCTTGACCACGTCGTCGACGAAATAGGACAGCTGCTCCGGCGTCTTGCCGGGCGAGATCGCGGCATAGGTCACGATCGGCAGGCCGATCACGTCGACGCGCTGGATCAGGGGCTCGGTGACATTCTGCGGCAGGTTGGCGCGCACGCGCGTCACCGCGTCCTTGACGTCGTTGAGCGCGCGGTCGGTGTTGGTCTCCAGCGCGAACTGGATCGTGGTCACCGACAGGCCGTCGGTGATCGAGGAGGAGATGTGGCGCACGCCCTCGACGCCGGAGACGCCGTCTTCGATGGTCTTGGTGACCTGCGATTCAAGTTCCGACGGCGCGGCGCCGAATTGCGAGACCGCGACCGAGATCACCGGAATGTCGGCGCTCGGCAGCCGCGTCACCGCGAGCTTGGTGAAGGAGACCCAGCCCAGCACGAGCAGGATGATCGAGAAGACGATCGAGGGAAGCGGGTTCCGGATCGACCATGCCGAGATGTTCAAAGCCATTAGCGTGCCCGAATTACCGTGATCGCGTGCGATCGAGTTCGTCGGCGAACATGGTCTTGATCTGGTCGCCGTCATGCAGCGAGGTGCCAGCATCGGCCACGACGATTTCGCCGACGTCGAGGCCTTCAAGGATTTCAGTCGAGGTGTCGGAGGTCAGCCCGACGCGCACCCTGCGGGTCTCGACGGTGTTGCCCTTCACGACCTGCAGGGTCAGGCGGTCGATCGCGGTGCGCGGCACCGCGACCCCGCAGGAGCGCTTGGCGTCGATATTGGCGCGCGCGAACATGCCGACCTTCAGCGTCGGATTGTTGTTGATGGTGATGCGGACATGCCCAAGCTGGGTGGTGCGGTCGATCTGCGGCGAGATCTGGCGGACCTTGCCGACCATGTCGGGCGCATCGTCGCGGCTGATCCGCACATTGGCGCCGGGATTGAGCTTCAGCAGCTGGAAGCCCGGCACTTCGGCGTCGAGCTCGATCTCGTTGTTGATCGAGATCTTGAACATCGGGGGAGCCTGCGGCGAGGCCGGCGCGCCGGGCGCGGTGCGCACCTCGGTGACGAGGCCGGCCGCCGGCGCCCGCAGCACAAGCGGCTTGGCATTGGCCTGTGCGGCCTGCTGCGGCGGCGGGGTCAGCCGCGCCAGTTCCTGGTTTTCGGTGACGGTGTCGCCTTCGCGGACCAGCACGTCGGTGACCTTGGAGCCGTCCTGGTCGACATTCACCTGCGCCTCGCGGCGCGGCACGATGAAGCCGGTGACGCGGACCATGTCGGAGAAGCAGGCATTGGTCGACTTCGTCACCACGACCAGCGCCTGGCCCGGCGTCTCCTTCTCCTCGGGATGGGAGCGGTGCTCGAACGCGTAATAGGCGATCGCGAGGACAAGGAAGAGCACCGTGCCGAGCGCAGGCTTGAGGTATTGGGAAAAATTCATCGCCTGATCAATCCGGAGCTTGGCGCATCATGGGTGTTGGTCGAAGTCTCATCACGCTCGCTATCGTACTGCCTGGGCATTCGGAAGGCCGGTGCCATTGTTCCGGATCATGCCCTGACGTCATGTGAGGCGGGTCGCCTGTGGGCCGTTTTGGGTCTCGGCCCAACGGCATTGGCCCTAAAGCAAATGCGCCCCGCCGGGGTGCGGGACGCATTGTAGCCTCAAAAAGGGGCCACGCCACCGCCCATCACTTGGCGGCGGTGGCCTTGTTTTCCACGTTCACGACCTGCACGCGCCGGTTCACCTCCGCCATCGGGTGGCTCGGGTCCTTCAGCTTGCTCTTGCCATAGCCGACGGTGACGAGATCGGTGCCGTTGATGCCATATTTGTCGACGAGATAGCGCTTGATGGCGTCGGCGCGGCGCTCCGAAAGGCCCTGATTGTAATCCTCGCCGCCGGCGGCGTCGGTGTGGCCGGCGACCACGAAGGTCGAGCCCTTCAGGTCCTGATTGGTCAAGGCGCGGCCGAGCGCCTGCACCGACGGCAACGACTTGGCGCTGATGTCGGCGGAGTTGTAGTCGAAGTTGATCTCGAGATCGATCTTGGGCTTGTCCTGGACGATGGTCGCGATTTCCTCGCGTTCCGCCGAGGACAGCGAGCGGGTGGCGCGGCCGCGGACACTCTGCACGAATTTGGCCTGGTCTGCGTTCAACTCCGGCGAGGTGGTCTGCGGTCCGGCCGAAAGGCCGCGGGTCAGCGGCTTCTTGTCGGGCGTCAGCGCCTTGATGATCTGGTCCTCGGTGACATCGTCACCGGCGCGGGCGGCTGCCAGGCAAAACGACAGTGCGGCGCCGACGGTCATGATTGAAACGATCGCGGCCTTTGCCGACAGCTTGAACATTTCGGTCCCTCCTGCGCAAGCTGGCGCGGTTCCAACGACTATCCAGATTGATTGCCGGCATCGCTGCCCGGCTCGCACCCTCTGATTAGTCGCTCAATTCCGTCAGCGGTTCGAGCCGCGGGCAGACCTTCGTCCGTTGTCACTGCACGCCGTAGTCGGCGAATTCCTTGACGATGTTCGGGTCCATCGCCTTGGCGTTGGCGATGTCGAGATCGCCCTCCGCGACCGCGCCGTTGCGCTGCTTGGCGAGCCCGCGCCCGTACAGCGACGAGGTCAGCCGCGGGTTGATCTTCAGCGCGGCGTCGAAATCGGCGATCGCGTTCTTGTTCTGCCCGCCCTTCAGGTTCATCAGCCCGCGGCTGTCGAGCGCATCGACGAAGTTCGGGCGCAGCCGCAGCGCCTCGTTGCAGTCCTTCAGCGCCGCCTGCAGGTCGCCGATCACGGTGCGGACCCAGCAGCGGTTGTTATAGGCCTCGACATCCTTCGGGTTCAGCCGCAGCGAATTGGTGAAGTCCTTCACCGCAAGGTCGTAGGCCCCCTTGCTGGCATAGACCTGGCCGCGGCGATACAGCGCCGCTGCGTCATCGGGATTCTTGTCCAGCTTTTCGCTCAGGCTCTTGATCGTCGGATCATCGGCGAGCGCGGGCGAATTGCTCGGCGCCGGCGTGGGCTGGATCACCACCGGCGGCGGAGCCGCGGGCGGCGGCAGGGCGATCTCTGGCGCCTTGGGCTGGGGTGGCGGTGCAGTCGGCGCTGCCGCAACCGGAGGCGGCGCCGGTGATGGTGTCGGCGCTGTTGCCGCTGGTGGCGTCGGGGTTGCCGCAGGCGGTGTCGGCGTTGCGGCGGGCGGAGCCGGCGGAGGCGCGACCGGCGGTGCCGCTGCCACCTCCGGTGACGGCGACGCGGCGGGTGCCGGCGCAGCGTTCGAGGGCCCGCCTGCGCCGGTCGGAATGAACGAGAAATCCTCGGCCAGTGACGACGAGATCCACGGCACCTGTTCCTGCCGCGAGGCGCGGGTGACGCCGACGCGGGTGCGGTTCAGCGTTTCCTCGGCCATCAGGTCGGGGGTGCGGATCTCCTTCAGGAGTTCCCGCACGAACAGGCTGTGGTCGCTGCCATTGTCGGAGACGACGGACGACAGCGCGGCCGAATACATCACCAATGTACCGTTCGGCGCGATCACCGGGGCGAGCCCTGCCGAAAAGCTGCGGAAGCGCCGCTCGAACGGGTTGCGCCGCGAGGCGTCGATCAAGGCGATCTTTACCCCGGCGCCACGGCTGTTGATTTCCCCGAGCACGGTCTCGAGGCTGAAGCCGTCGCGGCGGACGTCGGCCTCGGCCCAGATCTGCGCATCGATCGGGATCATGTAGCTTTGCCGGTTCGACTGGATGCCGTAACCGGAGAAGAAGATCAGGGCGACCGAGCCCGGCTTGATCTTGCCGTAGAGCCGGTCGAAGGCGCGGCGCATGCCGTCGCCGGTCAGGTTCTCCCCGACCTCGACGGTGAAGCCGTCGCGCTTCAGCTCGTCGGCGACGTCACGTGCGTCATTGACCGGCTCCTTCAGCGGTGCGTCGGCGTCGGGATATTTGGCATTGCCGATGACCAGCGCGAAACGGTCGCCGGCGGCAAAGGACAAAGTGGGCGCCGCGATTGAAAAAATCAGCGTGGCGAGCAAGGCAAGGCGCATTTTCATAATCGCAGCAAATCCAGATCGCGGCATTCCAGTGAAATGGCGCCGCTTCCAGCCTGCGCCTCGGGAACCTTACTCTAGCGAAAATCCATTATCAAACCACGGCCAAACCCCCGTCAACGGCTTGCGGCAGCATCGTTTATCGCGGTGATACCAGCCAGACCGCAGTGCAACAGCATGCGGTCATGGCGGCCATCGTCATCACGGCACGGTGCTGGTTCCTGCGGGCCGATCATGTGATCGCACTCACTCTCGCCACCCTGTCATGCGCTCGTCGCACTCTGCGCGGTTTGACCTTTGCGCGAGGCGATGGCTTTGTGTTCGGGACGGCAGGCCATTCAAAAACAAGCCGTCAAAACAGGCCTTGCAAACAAGAGCGAAACCGATGGGAAACGCCTACGAGATCTACGCCCTGCGCTATGCGACAATGTCGCCGCGCACGCCCCACCTCAACTTCCTGCTGCCTGATCCGCACGACACCACCGCGCAGGACCTGGATTATTTCGTCTGGCTGATCCGTGGCCATGGCCGCGACATCCTGGTCGACACCGGCTTCAACGCCGAGGAGGCCAAGGCGCGCGCCCGCAAGCTGACGCTCAACCCGGTCGACGCGCTGGCCAGCTTCGGCGTCAGTGCCGATAGCATCAAGGACGTCGTCGTCACCCACCTGCATTACGACCACGCCGGCAATCTCGATCGCTTCCCGAACGCCAAATTCCATCTGCAGGAACGCGAGATGAGCTACGCGACCGGCCGCTGCATGTGCAACGGCATGCTGCGCCATCCGTTCTCCATCGAGCACGTCACGCAGATGGTGCGCCACGTCTATGGCGAGCGCGTCACCTTCCATTCCGGCGACGGCGAGATCGCGCCTAGGGTCACCGTGCATCGCGTCGGCGGCCATTCCGACGGCCTGCAGGTGGTGCGCATCGAGACCGCGCGCGGCCCGGTCGTGCTGGCGTCCGATGCCGCGCATTATTACGCGAACCTGCACAAGCGCAGCCCGTTCCCGATCGTCTACAATGTCGGCGACATGGCGCAGGGCTGGGAGACCGTCGAGCGGCTCGCCGGTCATCCGGACCGTTTCATTCCCGGTCACGATCCGATCGTCAGCGAGATCTATCCGCGCGCCAGCGACAAGGTCGATGCGTTCGCGCTGCATCTGGCACCGTCGCGATCATTCGCGAAATAGCCTCGCCGATTGGGCGAGGCTCGTCTGCAACACGTCAAGAAACGTCAAAGAAGAAGCGATATGACTGACACCAAGACGACTGACACCAAGACTCTCGGGTTCATCGGCCTCGGCGTGATGGGTGAGCCGATTTGCCGCAACCTGGTCAAGAAGAGCGGCAAGCGCGTTGTCGTGTTCGACCTCTCGGCCGAACCGCTGCAGCGGTTGCGCGCCGACGGTGCCGAGGTTGCGGCGTCGGTCGCCGACGTCATCAAGCAGAGCGATGTGCTGTTCCTCTGCCTGCCGAGCGCCAGGCACGTGCGCGCGGTGTTCGAAGGCGACGGCATCTTGAAGAACACGAGAAGCGGCCGGATCGTGGTCGATCTCGGCACGTCTTCAGTCAGCCAGACCCGCGATTTCGCCGCGCAGTTGCAGGCCAGGGGCGCAGCGTGGGTCGACGCACCGATCGCGCGCACGCGGCAGGCGGCGCAGGACGGCACGCTCAGCGTGATGGTCGGCGCGGTGCCCGCGCTCTATGCCGCGATCGAGCCCTTGATCCGCTGCTTCGCCACCGATGTCACCAATTGCGGTGACGTCGGCGCCGGGCAGGTGACCAAGATCCTCAACAACATGGTGCTGTTCGAGACCGTGAACGCGCTGGCCGAGGCTGTCGCGGTGGCGAAGCATAACGGCGTCGATCCGAAACTGCTGCTGGAAACCTTGTCGAAGGGCTCGGCCGACAGCTTTGCGCTCCGCAACCATGGCATGAAGGCGATCGTGCCCGGCGTGTTTCCCGAGCGCGCATTCTCGACCGAATATGCGCTGAAGGATCTGTCCTACGCGCTGGAGCTCGCCGCCGATGCCGGCATCAAGATCCGCGGCGCGGAGCTGATCGGCACGGTGCTGCAGGAAGCGATCGACAAGGGATCGAAGGACAATTATTTCCCTGTCATCGCGAAACATATCGACCGGGCGTAACGGCACCGTCATTGCGAGGAGCGTAGCGACGAAGCAATCCATCGTCCCGCGTGCTCGGATGCATGGATTGCTTCGCTTCGCTCGCAATGACGGTGGAAGGAGCCGCACAAGATTCCATCACCGTCACCCCCGCGCAAAGGCTTCGCCTTTGTCGCTGGAGGAGCGCGCTCTTGCGCGCGTCTCGAAGGGTCGACGGCCCGGATGGTGGCCGTGCATCCTTCGAGGCTCGCTCCGCTCGCACCTCAGAGTCTGACTCATAAATCACCCAACCTTAGCTGCAGCCGCGAGTCTGCGGGTCAGGAGCCTGATGTGTGCAATCAGCAGCCAGGCAGCTTCGGTTGCCACCGTCGCCTCGAAGTCCTTGGCGAGGCGGCGGCATCTGCCGAACCAAGCGAATGTGCGTTCAACCACCCACCGCCTCGGCAGAAGCTGGAAGCCTTTGACGCCTTGAGGCCGCTCGACGATCTCGACAGTCCATGGACCGCAGTCTGAGAGCGCGTCGAGGAGTTGATTTCCGCGGTAGACCCGGTCGGCAAAG
>NZ_JAGKJL010000125.1:0-10030 GCF_020329495.1 Bradyrhizobium australafricanum
CCACCCGCCGCGCAATCTCGCGGGTCGGCATCCCGGCCGACTTCAATCTGATCACATCGCGCACATGGCGCATCGCAAACCTCTCCGTTGGCATCCAGGTCCCCCTTCGCAAAGCCGAAAGGCGGGACCGTATCGGAGCCAGAAGAGGCCTCGTCACCCCGGGTTCGCCCTTGCGATACCCCGGGCGACATCATCCCGGAATGGTGGGCGAGATCATCTCGGAATGGCGGGCGACATCAAATCGGAACGGTGGGCGAGATCATTCCGGAATCGTGGGCGACATCGAGCGGAATCAGCAAGAATGGAAGGCGCTTGCGAAATCATCTTGCCATAGAGCAATGAGTATTGCTCCACCACCAAACGGCAGACTTGGAGCGTCATTGGACGCATGTTGCCGTCCAAGAGGATGCGCACACTTGTCTCGGTCGGACCAAGACCAACGATTACGTAGCGCCGCCTTTTCAACTTTGAACGGTGCGCCGCGAGCACGCCTCTTCGAACCAGTCGGGGATTGCCTGCAAGAGCGTTGTCGACCGCTTCACGGCCTACATCTCTGTGAAATTGCTCCCCATCGGGATCTACCTTGCTTTTGCTTCTTCGGGCGACATGGTCCGCCGAAGCTCCTTGAGCGCCTTGTCGACATGAGCATCCGCGATCACGCCACATCTACATGCGATCGCTGCCAAGCGTCCGGCACTGGCCGTTCTCCATCAGATGCCAACGATCAACGACCTGTGCCGCGTGCGGCGGCGCCGTTGCCGTGGCTTCGCCATCTCCGCCACCACGATCGCGGGCGACAATCGCGATCGGGGAACAAGCAGATAGCCACGCTTGGGCAGTCTCTTTACGATCCGGCATGATGCGGCCGAGCCGGCGCCGGCTAGTGATGGTCCTACAAATTTCAGAGCCATCGAACATGCATGCCCTCGACCCACCAGTTCCGATAGCTAGAGCTGCGCCCCATAGAGGCTCATGATAGCCGCGACCTAATATAGATGGGTGGCCACTGCTTTTGGATAGCATTTGCCGCACTGTGTGCAACGACACGGTGCCCACACTTTCTCCTGACCGAGGTTTCCGAGTGGCTGCCCGTCCCACCTTTCCGTCGTTCAAACAACACGACAATAGGCGAAGAATGCCTACCGCCATGGAGCGTGCATCCGGCGGCGGTGAATAATAGCGTTGAGCGTGCGACGATGATGGACAAACAGAACGTGTTTGATGGAGGTTCGCCGTGTCGGCTCCAGACATTCGCCTCCGAAATAGAATCATCATTTAACGTTCGAGATTTCACCGCAGCCGCTCATTGGGCTATCGAACGGCTTGCTGACGTGCTGTCACGTGACGACGTCGAAGGCTTGCGTCTTCAAAGACCAGTAGATCTGATGGCCAGTGCCCGCAACCTCATGACGGCGGCTGATTTGGGGCGCTTCGATGTACGCCGCTTCGCCGACATCGTCGAGCTTTACCTGGAAACCGGCATCAAGGTGAACTCCCGCGGATATATGGGACGGCAGTTCAGTTCGGTGATGCCGGTCACCGCCGTCTTCGAAATGGTTGCCGCCATGGCACCGCAGCCAGCTTCCTATTACGAGGCGGGGCAGCTCGCCAACGTTGCCGACCGGCTTATCGAAGAGGTGTTCGGCCGTTTCATTGGGTGGGCACCGGGTAGTTTCGAAATGGTGACGACGTCCGGGGCCTCGCTTGCGAACATGACCGCTGCGCTCGTCGCCCGCAACCGTTACCTTTCGGGAAGCTGGAACGGCGGACTTGCGGCCGGCCGATCAACCCGGCCTGCCATTGCCATTGGCCAGGACGCCCATTTCTCCGTCTCCCGCATTGCCGGCATCATTGGTATCGGCCAAAATCAAGTGATACGCCTGCCTCTGAACGACCGTCGGCAGATCTGCCCGGAACGGGCGGCAGCGACTTTGGACGAGGCGGCGACCCAGGGGCTGGACATTTTCTGCCTGATCGCCTCGGCAGGAACGACCGCGATCGGTGCTAATGATCCGTTGCCTGACCTTGCGGCGTTGGCGAAGCGGCGCGGCGCTTGGCTGCATGTCGATGCGGCTCACAACGGCGCTTTTCTGGTTTCCGACCGGCTGCGGCCTCGCCTTGCGGGACTGGAGCTTGCCGATTCTTTTTGCCTGGACGCCCATAAGGCTCTGTTCGTCCCGGCCCTTTGCACATTGCTGTTCTACCGCGAGAAGGGTTTGGCGGAGACCGCGTTTCCCCAGAAGGACAGCTACGTATTTGACCCGTTCGAAGATGAAATGACGGCCGTGCAGAGCGGCGTGAAGAACTTCGAATGTACGAAGCGCCCCGCGATTCTGAACCTTTGGCTGGCTTGGTCGCTGTATGGTCCCCGCGCCTTCGCGGATAAGTTGGAGCGCCTGACAATGATGACTGAGGCCGCCCACCAATACTTGGCCGATCAGCCGGACTTCATCGTCCCGTATCGGCCGGAATCCAATATTCTCTGCTTCGTCCATCAGCCGCTTGGCGTGTGCGGCAATCGGTTATCGAGCCTGCAACTGGAGTTGCGCAACCGCGTGCGGGCGGCTGGGCGTTACCTCTTGTCCAAGGTCGATATGGATGGACGGACAATGCTCCGCATGGTCCTCATGAATCATCGGATCGGCCTGTCCGACATCGCAGGCATGGTGGGAGAGATCCGACGCCATGCGCGCGAGATTCTTGCAAGCAACGCTACACACGGCGAGCAGAACCGGCCTTTCCGGTTTGAGCCTCAGGAATGACTATGCGCCACTTCGCCCTTTCACCCCGTGACTGCGCTCACCACGTACTGCCGGAAACGATCTTGCATCCGTGCACCGTGGATGACGTGCTGGCTTTACCTTCTTTTCTAGCTTCGCTCCTGCACGCGCAGACTGTCATCGGCTGCCGGATTGACGAATTGTCTCATGACATCCAGGCTGCCATCGTCGAGCGCAGGCTATCGCAACTCGTCTCCATCGCCCGCATCAATCCGCTTTGGCGTCGGCGCATCGATAGTGCCGTCGGGACCGGTCCGGTGGACAATTACGAGCAGTTCAAGGCGCTGCCGCTTACCGATAAGGAAGCCTTTCAGCAAATGTTCACGGAAACGCGGCCAGGCATGGTCGTGCCCATCGACCGCTGTGGCTTCGAAATCGTGGCCAGCGGCGGTACCAGCTCCGGCAAGCCCTCAGAAACCGTCTATTGGCTCGACGAGCTGCAGGAGACCTACCGCTGGGCAGGGGATTTCATGGGCCGACACATTATGGCGCGCTACCTTACTGGCAGCGGCGCCAAATGGGTGGCCACGACATTAGCCGATTATCAGATGTGGAGCAGCGGCACCATGGTGGGTGGCGTGCTCCAGAAGATCCCAAGTGTCAACTACATCGGCGCCGGTCCGATGAGCCGGGAAGTCTTCCAGCGGATGATGTCCTATCCGGGGCCGAAGGCGATAATGGGGATTACACGAAGCATTGCGCTATTGGCGAGTTTTGCGGACGGGCTATCTGGCGAGGCGAGGGACAGCTTCCGGATCGCTCTTTATGGCAGTGGAGTGCTCACTCCCAAGGTGCGGGCGGATCTCAGGCAGGCCTATCCAAGCCTGATCGTACTCAGTTACTTCGCCGCCACCCAGGCGGAAACCATCGGCCTGCAGCTAGATCCGGAAAGCCCCGTCCTGACTGCGGTACCTGGTCTCCACTTGGTGGAAGTGGTCAGGCCGGACGGGCAATGGACGGAAATAGGCGAGGAAGGTGAACTGGTAGTCACGCGCCTGTTCGGTAATGCGACCCCCGTGCTGCGCTACAAAATAGGCGATCGAGTCATCCGCCGCCCTGACTTGCAGTCGCCCGGCCTGAATGCCGTGCAATTTGAGTATGTCGGCCGCAGCGGCGATTTCATGCATATTGGCGACACGCAGTATTCGGCGCCGCAGGCCTTGGCGGCGATCACCGCCGAATTCCGCCAGCGACAGGTTCTGGACATCGATAGCGTCGCTACCGACGCGCAGTTCCAGATCGATCGCGCGAAGCGGCAGCTGCACTTGGTGATCGGCACTCCGGAAGCAGCATCCCTTCCGACGCAGGTCGCCATGCGACTGGGACCGGAAGGCTCCTCGCCCTTGATCATCGCCGGCTTGCTCCGATCGCTGTCCGTCTTCGACGCGCTGGAGGCGAACGAGACGAGCCTGCGGAGTTCGGGCTACAGCTTTGCCATTCGGCTTGTAGATCCAAGGAACGCGGATTTAGTTCGCACGGCATTTGGCAAGGTGCCCCTCGTTGTAGACCGCATTTGATACTCGCAAACTAGGACCGCGGCCGAGCAGGAGAGAGATAATGACGCCGCTCAATATCCGGGTTTTCGTCGACGTTATCGCCCTGCTGCTTGGTAATGCGGTCGAGGGCAACGTCTTCATGTTTGACGATGGTGTCTCTGGCGGAGAAAGCCTTGGCACCGCCAAGCTGGTCAGCTCGGTCTGGCCAGGACAACTGGTTCGCTGGAGTCTAACGCCGCTTGACGTCCAGACCATGGCTTGGCTGAGCGGCGTGTCGTTTGATGGCACTGCGCCACCGGCGACGGGCCACCTCCTCCCTTGGGCACTGCAATGGCAGGGATACGTGCCTCCTTGGAGCGCTCCGGGCTCGCGCCATTCCTACCGAATGACGCTCGTCACGGGTGGCCTGAGTGGGCGCACGATCAGCATCGCCGGCCCCTCTCTTGTGCTCTTGCCTCCCCCGCTAGGAGGGGCCTTTCGGGCTCCCGCCTCGCCACCGCCTGTCGAGCGACCGCACAATCCGCTCCAATAGGAGGACTATAAAATGCAGATCTCGATTGTCACCGTTATCGATATCGAGACGGCCCTGGCGGAGGGCAGTCTCGATGGAAGCGCCTATGTCATCGACAATACGGGCCCATTCGCCCAGCTGCCCCATGCCCGCGTGACGAATGTTCCCGGCGTCTATAATGCCGATGGTTCGCAGGCCATGGAGGCTGTCCTGAACTGGATCACCGTCGGTGTCGCGCAGCTGCCACCGACGCTGCCACGCAGCTATCCCCATCGCTTCAACATTGCCAACACCGCACGACGACTGCTGAGCCCATCCGTCCGCACTCAGGAGTACATCTCCAAGAGTCAGGAGCACATCTCCAAGATGCTGGCTGACCCTCCGAAGCCCCTGCAGGTTCGCGACCGCGGTGCAGTTCGCACCTATGACGCGCCAGTGCTGAACGCGGCCGGCAAGGTGCTGAAGCCTGATGATGCCGCTACGGCGGCCAGCGTGCCTCCAGTTGTCGTGAGTATCCGCGGGGCTGCGGTGGAGGACGGTGTTCTGTATCCGGCCCTCTACGGTTCGCCCGATCCGTTGACGGATGGCTGGTACTGGAGCGCCACCGTCGATACGGCCAAGGTCGGTCGCCACGACTATACGATGGAGGTGGCGCTCTATCGCCCCGTTCAGGAGAACGGCAAGATGCTTTGGGAACCGCGGCTCTTCACCCTGTCGTGCGGTATTCAGGTTAGTAACGTGCCGAGCGTCAACGGCTTCACCAGCGGCCTCGTGCCCGGCCTGCTGCCCATACCGCTCTCCGGACATACGTGCGTGGAGGGAGACGCGATATGACAAAAACGATCAACATTCTACTGGTGGTGGATGTCGTCGCCGCATTGGAGGCAGATACGCTCGCAGGCTCTCTCTACATGATCGATGACAACCGTCCAGGCGGCTCGCGCAACCAGGCGACCGACGGGCTCGCGACCGCCGTGGCCCCCGGAGACGAGATCATCTGGACGTTGTTGCCGATCGAATGCGAAAATCATGCCGCGATACGAGCGATCAAACTGCAGCCGGAAATCTGCGAGGTTCGACGCGAAACCTATCCCGAGTCCGATGTCAGCTACTGGGTTGGTACGGTGAAGCAGCCGGTCGGCGACCTACCGTATGGGCTGACGTTGGAGCTTGGCAGCTGGATGCGGACGCTCGATAACGGTGCCGACGCGCGCCTCATCGATGCGGCCCTCAACGCTTCCCCGGGTGCCACCCGAACCAGGAGTTCATCGCGCCTCGTCGAGGCCGCTCTCAACGCTTCCCCGGGCACCCGAACCAGGAGTTCATGATGATTATCAGTCCGGCGTCGCAGCGGCCCCCCAGCAGCCCAAGCTTGGCATCCACACAGCTGAACATCGTCACACTCATCGACGTCGCAGGAACCCTACGGACCGGCGGCCTCAGCGGGAAAACTGGGCTAATGGACAATGGCGGCGAGAGTACCGGTAAAGGCACGAACAGCTTGCGGACAGTGTGCCGCCAGGGCCAAGCCCTGAACTGGCTGGTTTATTGTACTGACATGGAAAAGCGTCCGGACGGTAGCTGGCCTCTGTTCGCGCGTATCGTGAACATCGTTTTTGTGCTGCCCGATGGCACGCCACAGCTCAGCAAAATTTGTGCTGATCTTAAGATCTATGGCGGCCCGGACAGGATCCGCAGTCCGTGGACCCCCTCCTACTACTACTGGGCGGGCTCTGTCGACCTGGAGATCGAGCCGGGGCTCTATCCCTATCGCCTCGTACTTGAGGTCGACACGGTCGATCGAAATCGCAAATCGTATTTCAACCTGGATGGACCAGCCTTGCAGGTCATTCCTCTGAGCGCCATCCATGCAGGGAGCCAGCATGGATAAGAAGCAGCGAAGTTGTACGCGGACAGACCTACCCAATCAATTGCGGGCATTCCAATCGCGTGCTGCTCTGTCGCGCGCTTCTGGGCAGCCATCGGTAATACCGATCAGAGGAAGATGGAACGGCGCTTGAGCCGGCGATTGCATGATCGTTCGATTCAGCTCCGAACGCGTCCAAGAGCCCGTTAGCCAGCCGACTCAGTCGGAAAAGTGAAGGGGATTATATGGGCAACGATATCTGGTGGCCTACACGTCGCAGATCCCGAGCCTGCGCGGGTCATTGCTGATCGACTGCTTTGTCCAACAATCTGAGGGAAATCTTATGAGCCAGCGCGCCGTCATCGTTATCGACATCCAAAACGAATACTTCCCAGATGGCAAGCTGCCCCTGGTTGGTATCGTGCATGCGGCCGCCAACGCAGCTAGGGTGATTCAGACCGCCCGCGCGCGTGGTGACGCGGTTATCCACGTTCAGCACGAAATGCAGGAAAGTCATCCCTCTATCTTCGCGCCGAACACCAGAGGGGTAGAGACCAACCCCATTGTCCAGCCACTAGAACGTGAGGCCTTGGTCGTCAAGCACTATCCCAACGCCTTTCGCGACACCGATCTGAAGCAGCGGCTCGATGCCGGGGGCGTTAAGGAGGTCGTGATCGTCGGAGCAATGAGCCACATGTGCATCGATGCGACCAGCCGGGCAGCCGCCGATTATGGCTACAAGATCACGATCTTGCACGACGCTTGCGCCACCTGTGATCTTCCATTCGGTGGCATAATCGTGCCTGCCGTGCAGGTTCATGCGGCCTTTATGGCGGCCCTTGGCTTGGCCTACGGCACGGTCACCACGACCAGTGACTATCTAGCAGCCTGATGCCGTTGCGGCCTCGGCTAACATTAGTCACGTGAATCCTAAGGTTCGCCGCATAAAGTCTGCTGGCCTCCAGGCTGAAGCCTTTTACAGAAGCTAAATCTGATCTGCGGACTTAGCTCATTTGAAGGGCTTGGGATCTCGGTTGCACGTTCGATGAAGGTGCGGATTCGGCCTCGAGCGACCTGACGGAGGTGTGAACGTCTCGCTGGATTTGCTGCCTCCCTTATCTCGAAGGGCCAGCACTCACAATCGCCTGAGGAGGCGCGCTGCGATGGACAGGCTCAAATTCACACCGGCTTTCCAAGCCGCTCTTCGGTCTACCGACTCGACAAGCTCGCCGCACTCCGGGAAACTATCCGCGAACGTGGAGACCATGACAAGTTCGCGATGACAACCATACAACTCATACGCAATCATCCGCTTACGTTCTTTAGACTGACTATGATCATTTTCGATGCTGCACATGAGGAGCATCGCGCATGAGCATAACTTCCGCCGCCGCTCAAAACCGCAGCGCTCGCATCGCGAGTGTGGCCAGCATATCTGCCTCATGTGGCTAGTGGATGGCGGTTGTGCGTGAGGACAGACAACCCGCAAGGCCTGTCGTACAGGGGCGGGATCGGAGACGAAGCGGTGACCACGAACGGAACGCCAGCGCAAAGGCCGGTCCCGTCAATCTTCGATCGCTTGATGTGCTTGGCCGAAGTACGCCGTACAAGGTCCACCGCTTGAGGCGGCGGCCCGCTCTGTGGCCTCTACGATGTGTAGCGCGCGAACCAGACGTCGGTAGAGCGGGAGATCACTGCGTATCACAAAGCGGGCCGTACGAAACTGCTCATGCACTTGGCGCGCCGGTTTTAGCAGCCGACGTGGGCACCAAGGGAGGACATTCACCGGTTGAAATTCCTTTCAAGTCGCATCTCGCCGGCGCTTCAATAAGAGCCTGGCGTGTTAAATAAGTCCCAGCCAAGCCATTCCAAGATTTCGCAACACGAAACCAGTTCTCTTTCGAGCTGGCAATAGTTGTAGCTTCCTTTGCGCCTTGCGCGCAGCCGCAAACCTTCCGTCGCGTTCAGCCTGCTTCAGAGCCTTGATCAGCAGCTCCTCGGTTTGTTTCCATCCGTCGTTTGCAATTCGCCCCTCGGCAAAGTACTCGAAGACGACTCGGAAGGTCAGAGCACGGCCTGCGGCGGCCCTCGAATCCAACTTTGGCTCGGTCAGCCATCGTTGAAGAGTTTCGAGCTGGTTCGGCGTACCAAGCGTGAGAACGGCACGCTCCCCGAAGAGCACGAATGTCGCGAATGCAGCGACCTCCAGTTGCATATCCAAGTCCTGGGCTTCTAGCCAACGGGCGACTGCTTCTAATGGGGACATAGTTTGGCTCTCCTGCCTGTCGCGGTTCAACCGTTGCGACCCACATAAGGTGGTTTGTGAGAGCGATTCGGCCCAGAGAACGCTGCGCTGATCAACTACAAGAACTTGCGGGTTCAAATCCCTACAATTGTCGCACACAATCACCACCAATAATCGCAATTGACCGGATGGTGGCGCGCTATGACCACCCTAGTTATCGATCGTCAGTGAAAACGCCGTACCGACTTGGCTACATCGCATGCGCCAATCGGTTTTGAGCCTAAAGTCATCATCGGCCGATGAGCACGAAACGGATATGGCTACGACACACTTGGTATGTTTCCTTTAATCCGACCAAATCGATATCCCGTCCGAGAAACCAGAACTTTTCTGAACGAGGTTGCTGCTCTTTGCCATCGTATCGCCTCCGGCGCACGCGCAGCTGCCAGTCCCTTCTACGTGGGTGAACCAACTGGGATTTCTTTACGAGGAGGTAGACCAAGCCTAGTGGAAGTCGCGTTGTTGATCGCTCTCAACATCGTTGCTGGATACGTGCTCGTATGAGCGTCTGCTTCTGCAATGATGCAGGTGATTTGGTTGCGAGGAGCGCACGAACGATGGGTTGGGCCGCTTGAGACAGACGCAAACTGCGGCATCACTGCTCGTTGGGCCACTTTAGAGATGTACGTTCATGGTAAGTGCGGGAGCGCTCGATGAAGGAATTTGCGGGGTTTGTCGCCTTTTGTTTGGTAATCTTAGCTTCCGCATTTGAGGGTGCGCAGGAAGAAAATCCGTCGAGAGGCGCGTTTGAGAGAGAAGAACATCACGCTGCCGGCTGAGGCCGCGCCGGTCGGCAGCTACGTCAACGCGGTTCAAGTGGGCAATCTCCTGTTCATGGCGGGCAGTCTCGAGCGAGCCGAAGGGTAAGCTCGGACGGGATCTGATCGACGAATAAGGCCATGAGGCTGCCAAGCAAGCAGGCTTGATCACGCTGGCAAAGGAGCGAGCGGCGCTGGGTAGCGTCGATCGCGTGAAACGCGTTGTTAAAGTGGTCGGCATGGTTAACTCGGCCGATGACTTCGGTGACTAAGCCAAGGTGATCAATGGATATTCCGACCTAATGGTCGAGGT
>NZ_JAGKJL010000126.1:0-9301 GCF_020329495.1 Bradyrhizobium australafricanum
CCAAGGAGTTCGGCCAGCTCTTTCAGATGCCGTTCCCGATGAAGGTGTGCGGCATGTACGCATACATGTCGGGCAGCGGTGACCTAAATTTCAATCTGTACAGCGATCCGCTCGGGACGCCTGTCGCCCAGGTTGCTCACGCCTACACGAACAAGATTTCAGTGACGACCGGCAACCCGGCGTGGCTCTACGATTATTTTCCGACTCCCTACAACGTGGCCGCGAACCAGCCGATTGGGGCGGTCATCCAACCGAGCACGTCCACCAACGTGCAGCTCTATTACAAGACCATCGCCAACGCCGCGCATCGAGCGGCTGATCCCTGGGGCACCAGCGGATACGGCATCAGCCGATCGTCCGGCGCGTTCGCGAACACGAACTCGAGCCTCGACCACTGCTACGTCGGGCTGCTCGTCAGCGCCTTTGACGACGCGGCCGGCGGAGGTGGCGGCGGCGGTTCAGGCAGCGGCTACGTGATCGGCTCCTGAGGTAAGGGTGGGACATACGACATTGAGTACATCGAGCCAAGCCCTAGCTGCGATCAGAGGTCGTCTCGAGGGAGATGACTCCGGCATCACCATTCCGTTGCGGTGGCATGGTGAGCCGGGCGACCCGTTGCCTGATGATCCTGCACCTTTCGGCTTCGTCATCTTCAACAACGAAGGCTCCGGAGCCGGGCCGATCGAATTCGGCGGCGGCAGGGGACATAATCGCTACAGGAACAAGGCAACCCTCGAGGCCTACGTGTTCGTTCCTGCGCAGTCGGGCTTGCCGGCCGCGCTCGACCTCGCGGAGACCGTCGCATCGAGGCTCCGTAGCTTCAGGGACGACACGGTCTCTTGCTTCTCAGCCGACGTCATCCCGATCGGTGCCGGCTCCAGTATCGCTCCGCCCGGTCTCGACAGCGACGTGTCGAACTTCGTCGCTGCTCTGGCCGAGGTCAGGGTTACGTTCGATCAGATTGGCTAGTCATGAGCTTCGATAGCGTCGTTATCGAGATTTCTAATCTCACTCAGGCGCAGATTGTCGCGGAAGCGAAGCGGGCTCATGCGCAGGTAATGAATACGCCGCCGCAGCCGACGATCTTTAAGCGCCATGTTGACGGCGTCGAAGCACCGGAGGAAGCGGTAAAGCCGGGTGGTATCATCGTCTATGACTATCTTCGGCTTGATACCATCAAAGATCTGGCGCTCGAGACATTGAAGGAGTTGTCGCCCGTCAAAAGCGGGAAGTATCGTGACGCTCATAGGGTCATCATGGATACCCCAACCGAGGTTCGGATCACCAACACGATTGAATATGCCAGGGTGATCGAACTCGCAGCGCGAGGCAAGACAACTCTCCGCATTCAGAAAGGCGGTCACGTCTACGACAAGGCAGCGCGCATCCTGAAGCGAATTCCGGAAGTGGCGGACAGTGTGACTGTCGACTTCACCTTTACCGACAGCGCCGGTCCTGCTGCGGATGAAAGCAAGGCGGCCAGGCGCGCGGCTCAGTGGCCGACGCTCATTATCAAGGCGCGTCACTAAATGCCATCGACTGCCGACGCTCGCTACCGCTGACCAGCCTTGATGATGATGGCATCGACAGCTTCCTTGAAATTGGCTTCCTGCTTCGCTCTGTTCGGATCAAAGGGTGATTGCTCGAATCTTCCCATCACCCTGTCATAGATACCCGCAAGATATTTTTGCGGGTCCGGTTCTTTTGCTGCGAGGTCACTCAGTATCTCAACAAGTACGAATTGATTGGCAAATATCCGAGACTGCATCATGGCGAACAGTGGCATGAAATCCTGCCAGAAAAACTCCGCCAGGCTAATCGGGGTGGGATCATTTTCCGGGTTAACTGACAATCGCGTTTCTCCTCTACTCGTCCTGCCAATCAATCACGAGGCGGCCGCCGAAGAATTCGACCGCTCTTCCGATTTTGTTGAGGTCGGGCAACTTAGTGGCTCTGTTCTGGAGAAAGTACGTGCCACACTGGGTTTCGGCCCCCAGCTTTGCGAGCCCGATGCCGTCTTCTCGTGCTCGAGTGCGAATAGCGTTTCGGAGTTCATTTTCATATTCGAGAAGCGGTCTGTTTTTGCGCCATCCATGTTTCTCGGCCTGGACCTTGATCGCGCCCCAGGTCCTGTTCGGAAAGGCCGCTTCAAGCTCGGGTCGGCGAGCGGTTGGCCACATCTGACGCAGCTTCGTGATTTCGGTCATCTTCCATGTTGTAACGGGTCGCATAATGCATCCGACCAACAGGGCATGCTGATGTTTTACCGCGCTCTTCGTGCGCCCCTTAAAGCGCTTTGCCAAGATATCCAACGGCTCGCCAGCATGCCTTATAATTCGGCGCTTCTCACCCTCAGTCCACGGTCGACGAGTTATGCCAACGCGCAACAGCCTGCGCCGCGAGCCTATTGAATTTGGGGTACGATGCGGAAGGCGATGCCGCGCTTCCTTAAACGAAGAGGTCCTGATGACCTCGTCTTCTTCCGGTTTCCAGAACCAGCTTGCCATCGCCTGCTCCCCGAAATTTCGTCGTTTCGGGAAAGCATGGAGCGAGATCTGCGGCGAGTTAAGCGAGCGGTTCGCGAGGGGGCAGGAATGTCCCCGCTATCAACCGAGCCGAGGTCCCCCTTGTCAAATCACGGGATCGGTGGTGTTCTGTCCGTTGGGCTTGGAAACCCGGACCTAGATAGGCTGCCGTCCGATTGGCGTCGGACCGCCGCCGAATGCAGCCGCCCTTGGCGGGGCTTTGCTGCTGGATGCGCATTGGCGTGCGCACCAACCTGGCCATTATGGCCGGGAGCGGTGCGCCATGTCCAGAGGGGGCGACCCCTTAAAAGTGCTCCGGCCTGTCTCTAGGCAGGTTTCCAACTCCCGGCTGCCGGTCTGTCACCGGCAACGGCCTTGGAAAGCCGATTACCTAGAGAGAACCATCATGAAAGCACCATTGGGAGCCCCAGCGGAGTCCGCTGGCGGGCTTTACTTCCGAACCGACGTTTCCCCCGAGCAAACCTTCCAGGCCATAGGGCGCCTCCGCAAAGAGGCCCGGGACGAGATAGACCGGCTTATCCGGTTTCTCGACGATACGGACCGGCATATGGAGTTGGAGCCGGACGGCTCCGATGAGCCTTGTCTGGGCTGGCCTGAGGGCCGGTCCGGTGCTTTTGCCGGCAGCGACACCGACGACCGCGAGCTCGACAGTACCGACGACGAGGACGGGCACGATTCGGAGCCTAGTCTTGGGAGCCTCGATCAGCACGACAACCAAGAGAGATGGGCCGCGGGCGGGCGCCGCGATCTTGAGCATGACCCAGCTGAGTCCGGCATTGGCGACTTCGAAGGCCTGCATGAGCAGGCTGGCACGCAAGACTGGCAACAGGGGAGCATGGGCTGATGAAAACCATGACCCGAAGGCTCGGCCTGCAGATCTTGGCTGGTGCTGCGGCGGCTCCGGCTGCGGCAACAAGCGTGGCAAATCCGGATGCTGAGCTGATCGAATTAGGGAGGCAGTTCGTCGCAATATCGCTTATTCGGGATGCAGCAGAGGATGAAGCGCGCCGCTCGATAGCCCGCCGGTCGTACCCGTCTGGCATCTCCTATGAGGAGGCGCGTCTGGGCGGCGACGAAGCACGGAAGGCATACGACGCCGCTATCGCCGATGCTGACGAGCAGTCGGGCCTAGCAGCGGCGCAAGAGGCATTCGACGACGCCATGGATGAACTGCGCGCACTCTACGTGCGGATGATCTCAATGCGGCCGACGACTATGGAGGGATTGAAAGCCGTGGCCTCAGCGGTTTTCCATTTTCAATGGGATGGCAAGGTCGAGAACATCGAAGGCAGCATAGAGGGCGCGGCGCTGGCTGTGCTCGTCGCCGGCCTGCTCGATAAGCCGCTTCCGGATGATCTGCCTGACTGGGCTGCGGCCTGGATCTGATTTTCGGGGAATGGCCCGCCGGACCCTTTGGCCGGCGGGCTTTCGACGTGGCACCGTTGCTCCGTTCGCGCCACCTTGTGGTCCCCCTTGCGGCCTGATCAAATCCGCTACTGATCCGGCTTTGATGACGGAAAACCGAAGCTTGTGAAAACCGTGGACGACCTGTGGGTGACCGGCTCTGCAGCTTGCGAGGCGGCTCAAACCAGAGCAGTGGTGCAGACGTCACGAAGGTGCGGCTGGGCAGTTTCGAAGGCGGGCCATCCGGTGGTCAATGATCATCGCCGGATGGCCGGGAGATCCGATTTTTGGGACGGGAAGACTGTCGAAGGTGGGCGACAGGCTTTCCATTCTGAAACCCTGAACTCTTATGCTTTCGAGCTATGGGACTTCGCCTCGTATGACCGCCGCCGATCCGATGTGGCCTTCCTTCAAAATGGCTCGCGACCTAGCCGGCACCGTATTTCCGGTAAGCGAAGCCGTAATCCTCCAGACAGCGCGCAAATACGGTATCGGTCGGAAGATCGGCCGCGCCATCGTTTTCAGCCCCAGTGATTGCACCCAGCTCTACGAGGCTCTTCCATGCCCCTCAAACTCGTTAAGCGGCCAAAGTCGCCCAACTACGTCATGCGCGGCACCGTCAGGGGAATCCGCATTGAGGAAAGCACTGGCACTAGCGACAAGCGAGTCGCCGAAGAGATCAGAGCCAAGCGCGAGGCGGAGATCCTCGCAGAAAGCGTCTACGGTCGTAGTGCTACCGCAACGTTCGCAGCCGCGGCGCTGAGCTACCTAGAGAACGGCGGCAAGAAGCGGTTCACGCCGTTGGTCATCACCTACTTCGGCACCACACCGCTGGCGAAGATCGATCAGGACGCGCTCGATCGCGGCGCTAAGAAGCTATATCCCAACGCGGCCCCGGCGACGGCGGATCGGCAGTTCTACGCCGTCGTTTCAGCGATCCTCCACCACGCCGCCGCGCGCAAGTGGTGCCCTCCTCCTGTGATCAAGCGCCCAAAGAAGCCGCCCGGCCGCGTCAAGTGGATCACGATCGACGAGGCAGACCGGCTAATAGCCGCCTGCAGCGATCATCTGCGTCCTCTGGTGATCTTTATGCTCTACACCGGCGCGCGCACCGGCGAGGCGTTGTGGCTCGACTGGAGGGATGTTGATCTCGGTCGAGCTCATGTCGGTTTTCCGAAGACCAAGAACGGGGATGCGCGCGGCGTGCCGCTGCATCCACGATTGATCGCTGCTCTGGCGAACCTGGATGATCAGAAGACGGGAGAGGTATTCCGCCGACCCGACGGCAAGCCATACACCCGCCCCAAGCGGATCGACGACACGTCGGCCGGCTCCAGGATCAAGACCGCCTTTAAGGCTGCCTGTCGGCGCGCCGGTATTGAAGATTTTCACCCGCACGACTGCCGTCATACCTGGGCGACTTGGCACTACGCCATCAATCGCGACCTCGGCGGCTTGATGAAGCTAGGCGGCTGGAAATCCGAGCGCATGGTCATGCGCTACACCCACGTCAACGTGGGCGAGCTCCAACACACCATTGATCGGCTCCCGGGGGGAAATCTCGGGGACTACGTTTCGAGGAAAGCTGAAACTGCATGAAAAACATACACTTGTTACAGTCCAGCCTCGCCATTGGTAATGGAGAGGTCGACAGTTCAATCCTGTCTGGCAGCACCAGGATCTTCATCGCACTGCGACTGAACCGAAGACCTCCCCGCCTCCCACCATCCCCTCGCCAAAGACAGCCCTCCGTTCTTTCGTACGAAAATCTACTTTTGGTTGATTTTCGGCCGGAGCTATACTTCTATGTAACTGTAGTTACATGGCGAATTTCAAAACTCCGCAATACGATAGGGAATTGGGGGATCTCACGTGCGCATCAAAACCTTGCTGCCGACGGCTCTTGCGCTGTTGGCATCCTCGTCCGCATTTGGCTTTGAGTTGGTCGATATTGAGCGTGCTTCGGGCTCGCCGCCGGTCATAAGAGCCTACGACGGTCCCAGGGACGTCTTCGAGTACGATCTCAAGGTCCGCAATCTCTGCGACAATGCGCAGAGCCTGAACAACGTGGCGTCGGGCTGGGTCGGAGCGAAGCGAACCGGCAACATATTCCAGGACGGGTTCAATATTCACGACCGGTCTGTCGCCCTTGCGGCCGTCGTCACGTTCCCGAACGCCAAGAGTGACCAGATCAAGCAGGTCAAGGTACCGATCATAGCGAAGGCCAACTTTGGCGACGTTCAAATCCAGAACTGCGAAGGCACCATCATCACCGACGTTCCGGCGAACGCGAAAGTTAGGCTGCACTTTGAGTACAAGCAGTCGGACACCATTCGATTCAATGACCCGACGAAGTTTGTGAGCGGGATTGCGACGGTCGGCACCAGTGCGGTCGCGTTGGGCTCCTTGGCCACGGGCACCGGTATTGGATCGGCGATCGTTCCTGTCGTCTCCTATCTGGAGAAGAACAGCAACGCCATCACCACGCTCAACAACGGGGTGAACTCGATCATGGCGTCGTTTGCGGAAACCAGATCGCCCGATCCCAGGCAGTATGAGATCAGGTCAACCGCCAGCAACATCAGCTACAGAAGCGGCCGAAAGACCGTCATCTCGATCGACAAGATCGTGCGTGACACCGGGCCGGATCTTGACGGCGGAAACGGCTGGCTCGGAGTGGACAGGGCCTTTTCCGATCGGTACGGCGAGCTGCAAAGCCAATTCAACAATGCCCAGAATGCGGTTGATTCTCCCTGGTCGGCAAATCTGCCCAAGTTCTGCGCCAAGCTCAGAAGCTATGTGGATGGAGCGACCAAGGGAGACCGCTTCGCCTCGGCTCTCGGTATCGGATTTCACGCCTTCTACAACTCGACGGAGTATGGCGGGAGAACCTGTCTGAACTCATGGGAAATCGCCGCGCTGAAGGCGCACCATTTCGCTCCGCCGTTCCCTGGTGCCTGGCCGACCAATGCGACGCCATCCGAACCTGTGGTGGCAGCACGGTCTGCGCCCAAGCCGTCCGGCAAATCCGCCCGGATGGCCAACGCTCTCGCCTCGCGCTGATGATCTGAACTCACCCTGCCGGCACTGACCCAGGCGCCGGCAGGAGCATGACTCCTCCTCTGGCAGCACCATCCCCTTCCACTGGTACGCCCGTCACTTGCCGGCGAATTTGAGCCAGGCCGCGCAGCTCAGGCTGCGAGATGTTCGGCGATCGCATCGATCGCGACCCGGATCCGCAGTGACAGGAACTGCGCCTCCGGCCAGACCAGGAAGTAGCTCAACCGCAGCGCCGCGTGTTCGGTCAGGACCGGCACCAGCCGGCCGGCCTGCAGCCGGTCCTCGACCAGCCACCGCGGCAACCAGGCGAACCCCATCCCGGCCTCGGCCGCGTCGGCGATACTCTGGAGATCGTCGAGCAGCAGCCGCGTGCGCGGCATGACATCGAGCTGGGCCTCACTCTCGGGGGGGAAGCGCCAGGGTCGCGGCCGGCCCGAGCGGCTATAGAAGATGCCATCATGATCGGCTAGTTGCGCCGGATCCTGCAACGGCCGCGCGGCGACGTAAGCGGGCGCGGCGCAAACCACCATCGGATACTCCGCCAGCTTGCGGCTGATGAGACCGCCACCATCGGCGGGAAGTCCGCTCCGCACACTCAGATCGTAACCCTCGCGAAGCAGATCGCTCGGCCGATCGCTGAACGACAGCACGAGATCGAGCGCGGGATGTTCGGTCGCCAGCTGGACCAGCAGCGGTGCGATCAGCATTCGCCCGTAGATCACGGGCAGCGTGACGCGCAGCGTCCCCCTGATAGCCCCCGCATGATCCTTGACCATGGCGTCGGCCGCATGAGCTTCCGACAACACTGCCTTGCAGCGCTCGAAATAGGCGCGCCCGAGATCGCTAAGCGCCATCTTGCGGGTCGTCCGGTGCACCAGGGTCGTGCCCAGATGCGACTCGAGGGAGCGGATGTGCTTGCCGGCCATCGGCGCCGAGATGCCGTAGGCACTGGCGGCGGCCGCGAACGAGCCCAGTTCAACGGCCTTGACGAACACTCCCATGCTGAGAAAGCGGTCCATTGCAAACCCCTGGTTCATTCTGACGTGCCTGGCGGCGCGTTCTCTTCTCGCAGAAGCGGGCCCATGAATGAGGGCAACCGAATGCCCTGAACAGGAGACCCGCATGTCCAGCCGTCCAACGTCACAGGCCCCGGGCCTCAACCGCCGCCGCGTCGGAGAGACGGTCGTCACGGTATTGAATGACGGCTACCTCGATCTCAGCTTCGAGCTGCTCGCCGACATCACCGTGGCGGAGGCCAAGGCGATGCTGGCAACCGCGCATCGTCCACCCGATCCGCGCTTCAGCGTCAGTGCAGTCCTCGTGCAGGACGGCACCCGCACCGTGCTGATCGACAGTGGTGGCGGCGGGTTCAACGGCTGGGGCGGCAAGCTGCCGGGCGCACTTGCCGCCGCCGGAGTTGCTCCCGGCGACATCGATGCGGTGCTGTTGACCCACGCGCATCCGGACCACATCGGCGGTCTTGTCGGCGCGGACGGCGCTGCCGTGTTCGCCAATGCCGAGCTGATCCTGTCGGACGTCGAGCTGGCGTTCTGGGCGGATACCGCGCGCGCCAACTCCGCGCCGGAGAACCTGCAACCGATGTTCGCGCTCGCCCGTGCTGCCTTCGCAGCTTACGGCAAAGCTCTGCGCCCGATCGGAAGCGGCGAAGCTGTACCTGGCATCGCGTTCGTTGCTCTTCCCGGACACACGCCGGGCCATGGCGGCTACAAGGTGACGTCGGGAAGCGACACGTTGCTGGTCTGGGGCGACATCACGCACGTGCCTGACGTGCAGATCAAGCGGCCGGACGTCACCATCGCCTTCGACGCGGACCCCGATCAGGCCCGCACAACGCGCATGAAGACGCTCGATATGGCGGCCGCAGAGCGCATCTTGATCGCGGGGCCGCATCTCAACTTCCCCGGCCTGATCCGCGTCGTCCGGTCAGGTTCGGGCTTCGACTATCATGAAGAGCCATGGTGTCCCGCGCTGATCTAGGTGGTGTGGACTCTAAGGATTCCCTTTTAGGAGCAAATCAGATTCAAGGCTGCTTTTGGGGAGGCCGCCTTGGGTGTGATGGACCGTTTGGTATTGAGCGACGCGGCGTGGGAGCGGATGGCGCCGTTGATCATAGGGCGGCCCGATCAGAAGGGCTCGACCGGGCGCGACAACCGAATGTTTGTTGAAGGAGTGCTGTGGATCGTGCGTACGGGGTCTCCCTGGCGCGATCTCCCGGAGGTCTTCGGCGATTGGAACAGCGTGTTCCGGCGCTTCAGCCGATGGAGCATCAA
>NZ_JAGKJL010000127.1:0-9227 GCF_020329495.1 Bradyrhizobium australafricanum
GCGAAGAACTCCAGCACTTGTTTGCGCGACAGCTTCTTGCGCAGCACCACCTGCTCCGCCGCATCAACCCCATGCAGCACAAAAATATACTTCGACGTATCAATCCCAATGCGGATAATCTGGTTCACGGACGGCTCCCTTGTATGAGATCTAGACAACCTCATTCTGGCACACTGATGCCGTAGGGGGCCGTCCACACCATCAACCACCGCATTTTGATGATGAACGGGATCGTGGCCCCAGCGTCGCGCAACAATTGAGAGTTGGGGTAATGGGTCCTGGCTTTCGCCAGGACGACGCGCGGAGAGAGTGGTTCCGCGGCTTCTCCGCTGAATTACGAACGCCTCTGGAATACTGGATCACCCGGTCAAGCCGGGCTACAGGCGACTAAACCCTGACCGGTCCCAGCTCGTCGAAATGCCCGCGCCGCTGCAGCCAGGCGAGCAGGATCAGGCTCGGGATCGCGACCAGCACGCAGATCACGAAGAACATCTGCCAGCCGACGGCCTTGGCGACATAACCGGCGCCTGACGACAGATAGGTGCGGCCGACCGCGGCGAGCGCCGTCAGCAGCGCATACTGGGTCGCGGTGTGCAGCGGATTGCGGCACAGCGCCGACAAATAGGCGACGAAGATCACGGTGCCGATCGCGCTGGTGAAATTCTCCGCGGTGATCGCAAGCGCCAGCGCCCATTGATCGACCCCGACATGCGCCAGCCACGAGAACGAGAGGTTGGCGATCGCCTGCAGCACGCCGCCGATCCACAGGCTGGTCGCGAGCGAATAGCGCCGCGCCACGAAGCCGCCGGCAAAGCCGCCGATAAGGGTCGCAGCAAGGCCGACGCCCTTCACGATCGCCGCGTAATCGACCTTGGAAAAGCCGATGTCGATCACGAACGGCGCGGTCATGGTGCCTGAAAACGCGTCGGTGAACTTGAACAGCACCACAAAGGCGAGCGCCGCGAAGGCGTCCTTGCGGCTGAGGAACTCGGAGAACGCGCCGAGCGCGGCATGTAGCACGCGTTCGGCCGCGTTCTGCGCATGCGTCGCCGCCTCCGCGCCCTTCGATTGCGTCGGCTCGGTCGCCGCAAGCGCGGTGACGATGCCGATCACGACCAGTGCGGCCATCACCACATAGCCCCACATCCAGGCCGACAGGCGCACGAGGCCAGCGGACTCGAAGCCGCTGACGATGAACAGCGCGCCGGCGGTCGAGACCAGCATGCCGACGCGGTAGGCCGCGACATAGGACGCCATGCCGGCGGCCTGCTCGCTTTCGGGCAGGCTTTCGACGCGGAAGGCATCGACCACGATGTCCTGCGTCGACGATGCGGTTGCGACCAGCAGCGCGGCGAAGGCCGCGAACCATGGCGAGCGCGCCGGATCGGCCATCGCCAGTACCAGGATCGCCGCGATCAGCAGCAGCTGCGAGAACAGCAGCCAGCCGCGGCGGCGGCCGAACATCTGCGTGAACAGCGGCACGTGCAGTGCGTCGACCAGCGGCGCCCAGAGGAATTTCAGCGTGTAGGGCGTGCCGATCAGCGCCAGCAGCCCGATGGTGCCGAGATCGACCCCGGCCTCCTTCATCCAGACCTGCAGCGTCGAGCCCGACAGCGCCAGCGGCAGCCCCGAGGAGAAGCCCAGCAGCAGCACGATCAGCACCCGCGGCTGCAGGTACACGGCAAAACCGTCGCGCCATGAGGTGGCGGCGGGGGGATTCTTTTCCGACTGGGTCGCGGTCACTTCGGGCGCGGTCATGCCCCTCTGTTAGCAGATTCGACCGCGGCTGCCTTGGCTCCCTCTCCCCGCTCTATCGCGGGGAGAGGGTTGGGGTGAGGGGCCTTCTCCGCGAATTATGCCGTGCGCAGTATGCGGAAGCTCCCCCTCACCCGAAATTCGCGCGATGCGCGAACTTCGACCTCTCCCCGCAGGCGCGGCGAGGTGACTTCGGGGCTACTCCCCCGCCTGCAGCTTGCGGGGGGCGGGGAACAGGTCGGACGTGCTGGGCTTGACGAAGCGGGGCACTTCGATCGGGGTCTCGGACTTGCTGAAGTCGAGTTCCTCAATGCGGCCGGCGCGTTTCTCGATCTTGTCGGCGGAGATCAGGATCTGCCTGACGTCCTCGTTCACCTGGCCGAAATGGGTCTGCAGCTTGAGCACGCGATCGCGCAGGCGGCCGAGGTCGTCGCCGAGATGCATCACCTCGTTGCGGATCTGGTCGGCGGCGTCGCGGATGCGGGCGTCCTTCAGGATCTGCTGCATCACCTGGATCGCCAGCATCAAGAGCGAGGGCGACACCAGCACGACGCGGGCGCGATAGGCCTTCTGGATCACGTCGTCGAAGCCGTCATGGATCTCGGCATAGACCGATTCCGACGGCACGAACATCAGCGCGGTGTCCTGGGTCTCGCCCGGGATCAGGTACTTCTCCGCGATGTCGCTGACATGCTTCAGCACGTCGGCGCGCAGCCGCTGGCTGGCGAATTTGCGCTCCTCGTCGCTGCGCGCATCGTGCAGCGCGGTCATGGCCTCGAGCGGGAATTTCGCGTCGATGCAGAGCGGGCGCTGGTCGGGCAGGAACACGACGCAGTCCGGCCGCTTGCCCGACGTCAGCGTGTACTGGAACTCGAACGACCCCTTCGGCATGCCGTCCTGGACGATCGCCTCCATCCGCGCCTGGCCGAACGCGCCGCGGGATTGCTTGTTGGCGAGCACGTCGCGCAGCGTCGTCACCTGGGTGGTGAGCTCGTTGAGGTTCTTGTGCGCGTGGTCGATGATGCCGAGCCGCTCATGCAGCACGCGCAGCGAATCCATCGTGTTGCGGGTCGATTGCTCCATCGACTGGCCGACCCGGTGGGTCACCGAATCGAGCCGCTCGTTGACGGCCCGGGCCATCTCGGCCTGGCGGCCGGCCAGCGCCTGCGCCATAGTATCAACCTTGGCATCGACCCGCCCGGAGGATTCGCTCTGGGCCCGCAGCATGTCGGCGAGGCGCTCCTCCAGCTCTTCGGCGCGGATGGCCTGGGCCATTGCGAGTTCCGCGCCGCGCCGGCTGGCGCGTGCGATCACCACCGCAATGGCGAACAGCAGGATCAGCGCCAGCGCCCCAAGGCCGATCAATGCGTCGGAGACACGGACGGGGAGGTCGCCAATCGTGAGGAGAATCTCGTTCATGCCGGCAGTTGTAGCCGATTCGCGGCCAGGCGCGAACGAAGAGGGAACGTTTATGGCAAATGCATTCCTGATTTTCCGGGTTAATGCGGGGTGAAGAAACGTGGTTAAGGTTGTCCTAACGGGTTCCTGAGCGCATTGACCCCATGAAGTCAGCAGCTTAAATCGCCGCCATGGCATTAAGAGAAATTATCATCCTGCCGGACAAGCAGTTGCGGCTGGTGTCGAAACCGATCGAGAAGGTGACGCCGGAGATCCGCAAGCTGGCCGACGACATGCTCGAGACCATGTATGACGCGCCCGGCATTGGGCTGGCGGCGATCCAGGTCGCGCAGCCGCTGCGGCTGATCACCATGGACCTCGCCAAGCGCGACGAGAACGGCGAAACCACGGCGAAGCCGCGCGTCTTCATCAATCCGGAGATCATTGCGCGTTCGGAAGAGCTGTCGGTGTACGAAGAGGGCTGCCTGTCGATCCCCGAATATTACGAGGAGGTCGAGCGGCCGGCGCGGGTACGCGTGCGATTCACCGATCTCGACGGCACGGTGCATGAGGAGGATGCGGAAGGGCTCTACGCCACCTGCATCCAGCACGAAATCGATCATCTCAACGGCGTGCTGTTCGTGGATTATCTGTCGAAACTGAAGCGCGACCGCGTCTTCAAGAAATTCGAGAAGGCCGCCAAGCGCGCGGCGGAGTAACGCCGCTTACTCTCGGAAGAAATCGATCGCATGCCTCTCCGCCTGATCTTCATGGGCACGCCCGATTTCGCGGTGCCGACGCTGCTGGAGCTCGTAGCCCATGGCCATGAGGTCGTGGCGGTCTACACCCGCGCGCCGAAGCCGGGCGGGCGGCGCGGGCTGCAGCTGCAGCCGACGCCGGTCGAGCAGGAGGCGCGCCGCCTCGGCATTCCCGTGCTGACGCCGAAGACCCTCAAGACCCCGGAAGCGCTCGAGGAGTTTCGCGCGCATGACGCGGATGCCGCCGTCGTCGTCGCCTATGGCATGATCCTGCCGCAAGCCATTCTCGACGCGCCGAAGCTCGGCTGCTTCAACCTGCATGCTTCGCTATTGCCGCGCTGGCGCGGCGCCGCGCCGATCAACCGCGCCATCATGGCTGGCGATGCCGCGAGCGGCGTGATGGTGATGAAGATGGATGTCGGCCTCGACACCGGGGACGTCGCGATGGCCGAGCGGCTGGCGATCACGGACAGCATGACGGCATCCGATCTGCACGACGCGCTGGCGCCGCTCGGTGCCGACCTGATGGTGCGCGCGATGGCGGCGCTCGGGCGCGGCGGCTTGCAGCTGACGAAGCAGAGCGAGGACGGCGTCACCTATGCCGCCAAGATCGAGAAGGCCGAGGCGCGGATCGACTGGAAGCAGCCGGCGCATGCGGTGCTGCGGCACATTCACGGGCTCTCGCCGTTTCCCGGCGCCTGGTGCGAGCTCACCGGCGAAGGCGAGCCGGTGCGGCTGAAAATCCTGCGCTGCGAGCAGGCGAAAGGCTCGGGCGCACCGGGCGCTGTGCTCGACGACAATTTCGCGATCGCCTGCGGCGACGGCGCGATCCGGATCCTCGAACTGCAGCGCGCCGGCAAGGCGCCGATGAAGGCGGCGGACTTCCTGCGCGGCACGCCGCTGAAGCCGCCTGCGCGGCTCAGCTGATGCCGCGCTACAAGCTCACCATCGAGTATGACGGCACGCCGTTCTCCGGCTGGCAGATCCAGGACACCGCGCCGACCGTGCAGGGCGCGCTGGAGACGGCGGTCAAGGCGATCTGCGGCGAGGACGTGCGCGTCCATGGCGCAGGGCGTACCGATGCCGGCGTGCATGCGCGCGGCCAGGTCGCGCATTGCGACATCGCCAAGCACTTCCCGCCCGGCCGCTTCCGCGACGGGCTGAACGCGCATCTGCGGCCCAATCCGATCGGCGTGCTCGCAGCTGACATCGTGCCCGACGATTTCGAGGCGCGGTTCTCGGCGACCAGGCGGCACTATCTCTATCGCATCACCAACACCCGCGCGAACCTCGCGCTCGACATCGGCCGGGTCTGGCGCGTGCCGCGCGCGCTCGATGCTGACGCGATGCACGCCGCGGCGCAGCGCCTGCTCGGCAAGCACGATTTCACCACCTTCCGCGACACCGAGTGCCAGGCCAAATCACCGGACAAGACGCTCGATCAGCTCGACGTCACCCGTGACGGCGCCGCCGTCAACATCGTGACGTCGGCGCGCTCGTTCCTGCACAGCCAGGTGCGCTCGATGGTGGGCTCGCTGGTGTGGGTCGGCGAGGGTCGCTGGAGCGCCGACGACCTTGCCGCCGCGCTCGCCGCCCGCAACCGCGCCGCCTGCGGCCCCGTGGCGCCGCCGGACGGGCTCTACCTGATGCGGGTGGACTACTAGTCTAGGCGGTGTGAATGATCTTGTAGGATGGGTGGAGCCAACGAGTCCGCGCAACGCGCGGCCCGATGATAAACTCCGCGAAACCCATCACTTCGAATCCGCGGCGCCCATGATGGGTTTCGTTGCGCTCTACCCATCCTACGGATGTGAGCCTACCCGAAATACCACGCTGTATCTGGTGCGGGTGGATGGCTCGTAGCCCCAATCCCTACTGTGCATGGGGTTGTTTTCGATGTTTTTGCCCAGCCGGGCGGCTGGCCTACCCGAAATACCGCTCCAGCACGCCGCGATAGATCTTCGTCAGCTTCTCCAGATCGGCCACCGGCGTGCGCTCGTCGACCTGGTGCATGGTCTGGCCGACCAGGCCGAACTCGATCACCGGGCAATAGCTGGAGATGAAGCGCGCATCCGAGGTGCCGCCGGAGGTGGAGAGCTCCGGCCTGCGGCCGGTGACCTCCTCGATCGCGGCGACCGCGAGGTCGGTGAACGGGCCGGGCTGGGTGACGAACACGTTCGAGTTCGACGGTTGCCAATCGATATGGGCGCGGATCCGGTTGCCGCAGGCTTTCGCCAGCCGCTCATCGACAAGCTGCCGCAGGCTCTCCTGGGTGTGGTTGTCGTTGTAGCGGATGTTGAATTTCGCCCGTGCCTGGCCGGGGATCACGTTGCTCGCGGTGTTGCCGACATCGACCGTGGTGAATTCGAGGTTGCTGGCCTGGAACTGCGCGCTGCCGTGATCGAGCGGCTCGTCGCTCAGCGCCACGATGAGCCGCGAGATATCAGGCACCGGATTGGAGGCGCGGTGCGGATAGGCGACGTGGCCCTGCACGCCGTCGACGACCAGCGTGCCGGATTGCGAGCCGCGCCGGCCGATCTTGATCATGTCGCCCAGCACTTCGACATTCGAGGGCTCGCCGAGCACGCAATGATCGAATGTCTCGCCACGCTCGGCGCACCATTTCAACAGCTTGACGGTGCCGTTGATCGAGACGTCTTCCTCATCGCCGGTGATCAGGAAGGAGATCGAGCCGTTGCCATTCTCTTGTGGCTTGCCGCCATGGTCGCTGAGATATTGCAGCACCGCGGCAACGCTGCAGGCGATGCCGCCCTTCATGTCGACGGCGCCGCGGCCATAGAGATAACCGTCCTTGACCTCGCCGGAGAACGCGCCGAGCGTCCATGCCGCTTCATCGCCGGGCGGCACCACGTCGGTGTGGCCGGCGAAGGTGATATGCGGCGCCGAGGTGCCGATGCGCGCATAGAGGTTGTCGACATCGGCGGTGCCGGGCTCGGAGAAGGTCACGCGGTGGACCTCGAAGCCGGCGGCTTTCAGCAGACTTTCGAGAACGCCAAGCGCGCCGGCGTCGGCCGGGGTGACGGAGGGGCAGCGAACGAGATCGCGGGTAATCGAGACGGCATCACTCATGCGCCTCGCTTAACACGTCACACGGCAGGGGGACCAGCTTTGTGCGGCACGATATCGAGCTCGCTCTGCTGATCCCAGCCGCGCGCGGAGCGCGACCCGCTGTCGCGGCCTTGCCGCACATGGGTTTTCCCAAGCGGATTGGGGCCATAGCGATTGGGGTAGCTGGTGCCGCGCAAAAAGGCGAGCTCGATGAAGCCCCAGACATAGAGCACGAAGACGATCAGGCCCGCGGCCATCACCCAATAGGATTCATCGGGGAGCCGATCCGAGAACTGGCTCACGAGACCCGGGATCGCGAAAAACGGGACCATCCACCAGCCGCTCTTGTCACGGTCGTGCAGTCGCTTGATCGAGACAGCGACATAGACCCAAACGAACAAGAACGTTCCGCACGCCTTGACCAGCAATGCCGGCAATCCGGCCCAGCTCAGCGATTTGTAGCTGTCGGGGTCGAAGGCCCGGAAGATGTCGTCGACATTGAAGCTGAACCCGTTCTTGCCGCCGAGGCCGGCCGAGACCGCCAGCAAAGCCAGGAACATCATCCAGCAGACGATGATCAGCCCCGCGAGCCAGAATTTGGCCCGGTTGACGCGGCCCTTGAAGCCGAACAGGTAATTGGCCCAGTCCATGAAAATAAGCTCCGGGCTGCGGCAATTCTTCGCGGCCCGGAGATATGTCGTTTTGGAGAGGTGCTTGGTTCGAAATGTGATCCGTCACCCCCGCGCAAAGGCTTCGCCTTTGTCGCTGGAGGAGCGCGTAGCGCGTCTCGAAGGGTGAACGGGCACAGTCGGGCCGTCGACCCTTCGAGACGGCCGCTTCGCGGCCTCCTCAGGGTGACGGTGATAGATTATTGCAGCGGAAGACCGATCAGTCCCGCAGCAGCTCGTTGATGCTGGTCTTGGCGCGGGTGCGCTCGTCGACCCGCTTGACGATCACGGCGCAGGCGGTGGCAGGTCCCGGCTGGCCGTTCTTCAGCGGCTTGGCCGGCAGGGTGCCGGGCACCACGACGGCATATTCCGGGACCTCGCCGACGAAGATTTCGCCGGTCTCGCGGTCGACGATCTTGGTCGAGGCGCCGAGGAACACGCCCATCGACAGCACCGCGCCCTTGCGCACGATCACGCCCTCGGCGACCTCCGAGCGCGCGCCGATGAAGCAGTCGTCCTCGACGATCACGGGCTCGGCCTGCAGCGGCTCGAGCACGCCGCCGATGCCGACGCCGCCGGAGATGTGCACGCGCTTGCCGATCTGGGCGCAGGAGCCGACCGTCGACCAGGTGTCGATCATGGTGGCTTCATCGACATAGGCGCCGAGATTGACGAAGGAGGGCATCAGCACGACGTTGCGGGCGATGAAGGCCGAGCGGCGCACGATCGCGCCCGGCACGGCGCGGAAGCCGGCGTCGCGGAAACGGTTCTCGCCCCAGCCCTCGAACTTCGACGGCACCTTGTCCCACCACGATGCCTTGCCCGGGCCGCCGGCGATCTGGCCCATGTCGTTGAGGCGGAACGAGAGCAGCACGGCCTTCTTCAGCCACTGATTGACCTTCCACTTGCCGCTCGACTCGCGCTCGGCGACGCGGGCCTCGCCCTTGTCGAGCAGCTCCAGCGCGTGGTCGACCGCCTCGCGGACCTCGCCCTTGGTCGAGGTCGAAATGCCTTCGCGGGCGTCGAACGCGGTGTTGACGGTGGTTTCGAGGGCGGACAGCGACATCGGGACAATCCTTGGCGTATCGGGGATTATGACGGGATTTTGCGGGGCTTTTTCGGAATTTGGGGCCGCGGAGTCAAGGCAAACTCCTCCGTCGCCGAGTGGTCTCTCTTCCGTCGTCCCGGCCAAGCGAAGCGCGAGCAGGGACCCATAACCACGAATGCCCGTGTTGCGGCACGCTGCGGCCACGGCGCGTAGCAAGGCGCAGATTGGTGGTTATGGGTCCCCTGAGTTCACAAACGAAGTGCAACACTTCCTTGAGGAGGTGTTGCCATGGGGCGGACTTACAAGCAGCTCTCTCTGGACGACCGATGCGAGATTGCCTGCCTATCGGCCAATGGCAGCTCGGTCCGGCAAATCGCGGCAGCTCTGGATCGCTCGCCATCAACGATCTCTCGGGAACTGAGGCGCAATCGGGGGAGCCAGGTCGGCTACAAGCCGAGCTATGCCCAGCACCAGATGCGAGCGCGGCGCTGGACGGGCGGACGCCTCGAACGGGAGCCCGGCCTGCGCCGC
>NZ_JAGKJL010000128.1:0-8701 GCF_020329495.1 Bradyrhizobium australafricanum
AGGGACGCGGCACCAGCCGTGGCCGGATCGAGCGGATGATGCAGCGGCATGGCATCCGAGCCATCATGGCGCCACCACGCCGGGTTCGCACCACCGACAGCCGTCATGACCTGCCGATCGCACCGAACCTGATCATGCGCGACTTCACGGCGCCTGCTCCGAATCGGGTCTGGCTCGCCGACATCACCTACATCCCGACCGCGGAAGGCTGGCTGTACCTGGCGGCCGTGATGGACCTCTTCAGCCGTAAGATCGTCGGCTGGGCCATGGGCGATCACATGCGCACGGAACTCGCCTCGTCGGCCCTGACGATGGCGATCCAACAGCAACGACCGGAAGCTGGATTGATCCACCACTCCGATCGCGGGGTGCAGTATGCCTCACACGCTTACCGCCAAGCCCTCACCACCGCCAGGATCACCGCATCAATGAGCCGCAAGGCCGACTGTTACGACAACGCCCCGATGGAGAGCTTCTTCCACACCCTCAAGACCGAGCTCGTCCATCATCGTGACTACCAGACCCGCGCCCAGGCAATGCGCGACGTCTTTGCCTATATCGAGGGCTTCTACAACCGCACCCGGCTCCATTCCGCCATCGGATATGCCACTCCGATCGAGATGGAGCGAAAAGCAGCTTAACCTGTCCACTTTTTTGGGGGAAGATCAGGAGGCCCCCCTGCTCCTTGTCGGAGCCCCAGCTGATCCCCTCGCCAAGTCCTGCCTCCCGCTTGGCTGAGAGCACCGTCAGGTTAGCTCTACCGGCCCGCCTCGCGCAGGTTTATGGGCTCACGACCTAGCTAGGGACTCGCGGAGGGGAAATTACACAAAGACAGCGCCACCGAGATGCCGCCGCAGCTAACGCTCCGGCGCGCCGCGGCCGCGCTCGGGCGGTTCCGTTTCCTTGTCCTTGGCCTGCCGCTTCTCGTGCCCGAGATAGACCCTATCGCGCAACGTCGGCGGCCGGTCCTTGGGCATTGCCTCAAGGAACCGCGTGACGTTTTCCGAGAGCGCCCGGTCGCGCGCGTCAGGACTGTTGGCCAGCGCCCGCGCCACCGTCGCATAGGCGGTCCGCACCGCCTGGTGCTTCGCGCGCATCTTCTGCTCCCAAGGGTGCTCGTCCCGCCCTGGATTCTGTTTCCGTGCGTCATAATCCTGTCTGAGCTCGCGGATCATGTCTTGCCGCGCCCGCGACTCCTCTCCGCGCTGCTCGATACGTCGCAGTGCCGTCGGATAGTCGCGCATCCCGACGCCGCGCGCGTAGCGCGGCGTGGCCTCAGCATCGAGCCCTCTGTGCCGCAGGCATGCCGCAAACTTCTCCCGGTACTCGTGCAGCTGCGGCTTTCGCGGGTTGAACGTTTTCCCTTCCCGATCCCGACCGTGCACCGTGACATGGGCGTGCGGATGCGCCGTGTCGTCGTGGAAGCACACCACCACATCGACCCGCGGCCGCAATTCCCTGTCCACAAAGTCGGTCACTGCATCCCTGAACTTTTCCTGGTCACTTCCCTTCGGAAGCGACAACACCATGTTGACCGACATCGGCGCCTTCCGCAGACTCTTGTTCTGTGCCGTCACCTCCGCGCTATCGGCCCAGTCCGCGTGTAGCTCACCGACCGCCTCCTTCCCTTTCATTGGCCCGTAATCGGTCTGCATCTCCAGCTTGCCGTTGCGGGTGATGTAATCGAGATGTGCCCTCAAATGTCCGGCATTCTTGGTCCGCCCCGACACCTTCACAACCACCTCCGGCGCCTTGCGAACCAGCCGCTCCAGCCGCGCCTTCGAGGCTGGCGACACCCCCAGGCGTGGCCGCTCACAGTCGCCCGACCCGCCGCGCTGATCGAGGATGCGCATGGCCTTCGACGGCCGCCAGACCCACGCCAGAATGTCCTGATAGGGTTCACTCAATGGCCGTCCTCCCAGTAGCGGACGTTCCCCTTCGCCACCTCTAAAACTCTCGCGTACGCGTTCGTCACAGCGGCCTTGGCCGCCTCGATCGTCGCTACATCTAGAGAGATCGGCTTGCCCATCTTGCGCGCTTCATGTGCCAGCCGTACCGCCTGGTTGAGGTTGACCCCAACCCGGCTCACCTCGGCTGCCAGCCGGCCGAGCGCCACCTGCTCTTGCCCGGAATATTGCGCGCCCTTCCTAGCCTGACCGCAATCAGCGACCGCAGCCACGCGCTCGGTCGCATCCCTCTCGCCCGCGCCGCCACCCCAAGCGCCGCCGCTTCCTTCGCCACAAGTCGCGTACCCACACGCACCAGCCTCGCCGACAGATCTTCCCCCGCCTCACCCTCCGGGGCCGCCGCTGCGCAGGCTGAAGCCACGCCCACCTAGTTCGGTCGCGCCAACAACTATGCGGATGGTGCGGCGGCGCCGGGTTTGGTTGGCCCGGCTTCCGCGGCTTTGGTCGCAGCCTTGGGATTCTTGCCGCGCTTACCCGATGTGATCTTGGCGAGCGCATTGGGTGAGATGCTGAAGCCAAGCTCGGCGAGCGCCTTGCAGATATCCGATGGGCCATAGCCGCGCTTGCGCAGGGCTTCGATGTCCTTGTTGAGGGCTCGAATCATCTCGGTCTGAGTGAGGCTGCGGCGGGCCTCGATCGGAGGAAGCGCTTGCAGCCTGGTGCGGAATTCCGCAAGCTTTTCCGGCGCCCAAAGTCTGCGTTTGCCACCTGGTGTGGGTTGGGTGGTGGGCACTTCTAAATCCGTCACGGGTCATTCCCTCGGTTTAGTTAAGAACTGACTTCCGATCCCTGATCGTGAGTCAGTGTGCGCAACTCGGCTATCTCGGCGCCGGGGTCGGCTCTAAGCTCGCTGACGATCAATTTTGATAGAACGTTACTCGGTCCTTGGGCTCGAGCGCGAACACCAGCGCGCCGTAGGCGATATTGAGAACCGACGCCACCAGGCTCACGGGCAAAACATACAGCGCCGCCTCGCCGACAAATGGCGCGGGGTTCGGCGCGAACAGCCAGATGCCTCCAAACAGCAGGCCGCCAAGAAAGGTGAGCACGGCCAAGCCACCCATGAGCATGCTGTAGATCGGCCAGAGCGCGGTCAGCACGGTCCACAGCGTGAGGCGCAGCGCCGTCAGCACCAGCTTCAGAAGCTTGAGACAAAGTCCGACCATGGCAGAGCGCTTTCTGGAAATTGCCCTTATGCATAGTACCCCGGGTCGTGAGTGTGATTGATTGATCAAATCGGGGGCGATCTCTGATCATTTTCAGGCCAAGTCTGAGAGCGAGGTGGAGGGGCACGAGGCCCCTCCGGATCGCGATCAGCGGGCCTTCTTGCGGCTCGCCGGCTTGTCGTCCTGGTCGGCGCCCTTCAGGTCGGCCCTGGCGACTTCGAGGCGCAGCTCGTTGACCGCGAAGGTCACGCCGTAGTGCTTTTCACCGTCCTTCTCCCAGGAGCTCTGCGAGGGCGTCGAGCGGACAAACACCAGATCGCCGGGCTTCAGAGTTTCGCCCGCCCACTTCAGCATCCCGTCCTGCCGGGCGAAGATCGTGTGCTCGACCCAGTTGGCCCGGTCCACCCACTCGCCGTCCTTCTTGTAGCTGGCGTCCGAGGCGACCGAGATCATCAGGTTCTGGCCGACTTCCTTGATCTTGCCGACGCGGCCGATCTGGTTCACTTCACAAAGCTGGGTCATCGTTCTCTCCTTCGGTTGGTGACATCGCACCGTTGCGATGGTGGTCTCAAAGCGCCGGGAAGAGGCGACGGAAGCCGCAAGGCCGCAGGCCGCCGCGGGCGAGCGCAGCGCTGCGCCCCGCCCGCGACGGGGCATTTTGGAGTGAGCGTAGCGAACGGCCGCGGTGAATTGCCGCCGCAGGCGGCAAGGGGAAAATTCTTCGTCGCAGGGGCCGAAGTCGCTTCGACGGCGCTAGACCACGCCATCGTTGCAACGGTGCATGGCACCACCCCAGGCGATGCAGAGAAAAGGCCCTGCGTTTCCTGAGCAGAACCGATTGTCGTCGGCTTGGTCGAGGCGGGGTTGAACTCCAGCAGGTCTCGGCGTCGGAACGGCGGGTCAAAGTGGAAAAGGGAACAAGCGGGACCGGGCGAGCGGATTGCGCACATCACCTCAAGGTGCGGTCAGGAGCGGCGGAGCAGAATGGGGGGCAAAATCTGAGGCCTGGGACGAGATTGTTCGCTGCCCTCGAGCCGCGAATTGGGGATGGCAAAAAGCCGGCTGATGTCACCGCGCGCTCAAACGAGCGCTCACTCATCGCTCCGGCGCGATGACGAGGGCGGGATCGAGGACGCAGCCTGGCGAGCCGCGAGAAGGCCCGCCGAGCGCGATCGGGTTTGGGGGCAGGTGCGGTGGATGATCTCGATGCACGGACGGGCGGCCCGTAATTTGGTCGAGGGTGTCGCGCCCCGCGGACTCAGCCGAGCACCCGAGGGTTACGCGAACAGCCAGATGCTTCCGAACTTTAGGAAGCCAAGAAGGGAGAGCACGGTCACCGCGCCCGCAATCATGCTGTAGAGCGGCCAGAGCGCGCTCAGGTATCGCGCCTGGGGATCCTCTGACCGGACTCCAAGGAGAGCGTCAGTTGGGTCCCGTTCTGACCAGGAAGGACCTGATTTGGTCAATCACTCGGTTTGGTGAGCAGGTAGTCTTGTCTCGTTGGGCTCCCTATTCCCAACGTGCAATTGATCACTCCCCGCCTGACGCACTGCGAAGGCCTGCAACCAACCCGGGCCTGACGTTCGTCAGGCGGGGTCTTTTGATTGATGCTGGCTTAAGTCGGCGCCGAGCGAAGCGAGGCGAGCGTGCACGGCGCGCAGCACCGTAGTCCGCAAAGCGATAACGAGGAGCGGAAGCCGCGCAGCGGCGATGCGCGACTTCCTTCCGCGATGAAAAGCACGCTATGCGGCAGACTCTTGCGACTGGCTGCTGAACGCCAGCAAATAGGCTGTCGCAGCGGTCGCGGCGGTTGCTGCTTGAAAGATCGCCCGCTTGTCTTCTTTGAGAATTGCGAGATACTGGGCGATATACTGAGCATGATCCGGACGCGGTGCGTTGGTGATTCCGAGTTCGGCGCACGGGAATGCAGCACCGAGTTCCGCAATCAACTCCTCGAAGCAATAGGGCTTGTCGGCAAAGCGCTTGCCTTTCTCGCGGTTCAGACGATGGGGCGCGCCGCTGAAATGCGTCAGTTCATGCAGCACCGTGGAATAGAAACTCTCTCGCGGTGAGCTCGTGGGCGAGCCGAGGAATGCGCTCGGATCGGGAACGCGGATGCGATCGGCCCTGCGATCATAGAAAGCTTGCGTCCCGCCATATTCGATAACCGCGCCAGTGGCGGCGATCGCCTTGTCCGCCCGGTCGAGGCGTTCGAACAATGGCGCTGCGGCAAGCTCGGGCGTCGCGGCCGTGAAGCCGTCGACCTGTTCGGCGTTGAAAACCCACGAAGCGCGAGCAAACGGGATGGAGTGGGCGTCTTCACCCTGCTCTTGCTCGGGCTCTGGGTTCTGGATCTCCAGAGTCTTGTAGAACACGATCGGCGTCCCATTTCTCGCCCTTGCGGACTTGCGCGCCACTGCACTGCCATTGTTTGAACGTTGCCCATCGATGGGAGCGATAACCGAGGGCTTGGGCGGTGATCCACAGCGACAGCACATTGACGCCTCGATAGGCTCGTTGCGTCGTGGCGTTGACTGGCGTCTTCGAGCTGGCACCCTGATGCCATGGCAGAACGAAATTCCCGGCGCCGGCCTCGATGGCCTGAACAATGCGGCTCGTGATGTCCTGATGAACGTCGAAGCGATCTTTCGCAGACTTGGTCATGATCTCTCTCTTTAGGTTAACGGAGCGCGCGCATGGCCCTCGCCATGCCGCCTGCCCGTCGGCGAGACCGGGGTTTCGGGGGGCAAGAGCTTGTTTCGGCGCCGGCGATGCCGGCGCGCATCCGATGGTGCGCAACGCGGTTGCACCGAGCCGCGCAGCGCGATGTGCGACCGACTCGCTGCACGGGAGGACGAAAGAAGGTCTTGCTGGGGGTGAGGGGCAGTGCCCCTCATGTCCCCCGCTCAATTGAGCGCAGCCGTCAGGCATGCGCGCGAAGCGCGGCATTAGCCGCACGGCGGCTTTGCGACAGCGATCGTGACCGCAGGGCGGAGACGGCGCAGGCGTCTCAGTCGCCGTGCGCGATCGAGTGCCATCCAACAGAACCGGGGACTTACATTTAGCGATCGAGGCTTAGGAAAAGTGCGGCTGAAACAAAAACACTTGCTGCCGGGTGACAGGAGTGAGGCGAACAGCCGGGCTTCGACTTGTTCACCGGTTCGGATCGCGCGATTGGCCTTGACGCATTCCTTGTGCTTGTCGATGGCCTGCAAGTATCGGCTTTTGGCTTCCGCGGCAGCGTCCGCGCCCGGCTCTCCTTCGAGGGGGCCCAAATCGGCTACTCGGCCCCTTCTGAGCTTGCCACCCGTCCAAGCTCTTGACCGACCGGACACGACCCGACGACTTGATCTGGGCAAGCTTGCGCAGGCGCTAGGCCACGCCAGTATCGTCCTCGAGGCTGTCAAATCCGCCGAGCTCGACGATCCTCTCGATATCCTTGAGCGTGACGACTCTGCGCTTCAAATCAAGGACGCCTTCGGTTCGGAACGCCTGGAGGACCCGATTGACCTGCACGACGCTTAGCCCGAGTGCATCGGCCAGCTTCGATTGAGTAATGGGAAAATCAAACTGCTCATTGACGACCAATCCCATCGCCGCAAGCCGCTGGCGCAATTCCGCAATCAAATAGGCCATGCGTCCAGCAGCCGATCGCGTGCCCAAGTTGACAATCCACTGCCGGAACAGCGCGGCGTCGACAAGCGTCTCTCGCCAGAGAGCTCGTGCCAGCGCCGGCCGGGCTTCAACGACTCGTTCGAGCGCCTCATGATTTATGAAGCCGACCCGCGCCTCGGAGAGTGTCGTCAGGTCGTGGTCCATCCGCTTCAGCGGCAATCCTTGGAGGTCAGGCATGTCGCCCGCGATGTGGAAGGACAGGATTTGCCGTTTGCCATTTTCCGCGACCTTAGACCGGTAGGCGAAGCCGCTTAGGATCACGCAGCATTGTGTGCTGAGGTCCCCTTCTCCAACGATGACCGAATCCTCCCGCAAAATCTTCACCGGGCTAATGATTGATCGCAAAGTCTGGATGTCTTCATCAGACAGCTCGGAGTGCAGCCGTAATTTGCGGATCATCATCTCGATGGGCATCTAGGAGGTCCTTGAAGGTCTAGGAGACGAAAATCCGCTCGGTTCCACCCGACCATACGCCTGGAACGAGCACGTATGGAGTCAATTATTCCGTAGCTTCAGCGCAATGATCGGACCCAACCGAGATGCCGCGGTACTTTTTTCATGTCCACCACAGGACTCATCATCCTGACGACACCGGCATCGATCTTCCGGGGAAGGACGAAGCCTGGAAGGAGGCCACGTTCACCGCCGGGCAGCTCATCCAAGACCTGGACGGTGCGCTGAAACCGGGCCAGGAATGGCGGCTGGAGGTGACTGACGAAGCGGGTAATCCAATTTGCGTCCTCCACGTCTTGGCCGAACGCCGCTGAATTCCGACTTCGGAAGGTCGACTCTCTGTTCCCGTCAGCTAAGCGTCAGAATAGGAACGCATTCCAGCCTTCTGCTTTCGAAAGATCAGAATGAAAGTGGACGCGTCTAATGCCTCGGTATTACTTCGATCTAAAGACCGGCAACTCCGTTGCCGTCGATGAGGAAGGCGTAGACCTTAGTGATTTGGAGGCCGCACAGAGCGAAGCGGCGCAATCGCTGGGAGCGATGGCTCGGGATGCGGCCGTCACTGGTAAAGGGACTGAGCAAATGGAGATCTCAGTCCGCGACGACGACGGCCCCGTGATGACCGTCCGCTTTTCCTACGATATCAGCCGGAAGAAAACGAACTAAATTTCAAACTGAGGCATTACCGATGGTGCTGCCCAAGCTCCCGTCTCAGTGTCAAGGCACTGCCCGTAAGGCGCCGGTGGCTGGGAGACCGATCGCGCTCGGCACAAGTGGATCGGAACGCTGGCGAGGCGGAAGGCCGTTACCGCCACGCGCTAGACAACTGCTCGCGAGCTTCGACACACCAAGCTAGTAAACTGGGTTATGCTGTCCCGACGTTTTGGGTTTAGGACCACGGCGGCTCTTCGCTCGCCCCGGCTGCCTCGTCGTGGATCGTGACACCCGCCGAACGCAACCCAGTCAGCAGTACAGTTCTTACAGAGGCAGGATCGAATCCAATATCCTTGGCATTTGGTGGGTGTGACTCGCTGCTCTTCAATCGGAGCGCCAAGCGCAATTGCTCGCAAAGGTGCTGAATGACGAGATTCACCTGATCGTCAGTCATGGTCTGCTTTTCCTGCTACCATTTTGCTACCCAACTAGTCTTACTGCGTCACAAACGACGATCTGTGTAGTGGTCGAACTTGATCGCACAACAAGGACATCTCGACAGCGTTCGGACGAGCCCATGCTCGAGCTGCCGTCGCATCGTCGCGATCGAGTTTGGAATGTGACGTTGGGACCGCAGCGGCGGATCCGCGGGGTCTATAATCTGCGGGAACGCGAGCGAGCGGGATCGGCCGGGCGCGCCGCGCGCCTGAGGGGGGAATCGTCTCCCGTTCGGAGATCAGGAATCCGTAGGCCGCAATGCACATCGTTGCGTGATGATGAAAGCCG
>NZ_JAGKJL010000129.1:0-8673 GCF_020329495.1 Bradyrhizobium australafricanum
GCTCGCAAACCGCCCTTTCTTCGACAGCCGACAGGCTGGTCACCAGGTTCTTCGGCCGGTGCGAGCGATCTTCGACCGTCGTGCGGTCGCGCCAACGATAGATCGTGGTCTCGCTGACCCCCAGTTCCGTCGCCAATTCGGCAACCGACTTCCGGCTGCGCTGGATATAGGCGCGCGTCTTCGGCGTCGTCGTGGCGTTCGCGTGCAGGCTCAGTTCCATGACCCGAGGTGCTCCCTGACAAAGGCCACGCCTCGTTCTACACCGATTCCATCAAACCAATCAGCAGGGACCAAACACGAAAGCAGGACCCATAACCACCGCTCAAAGCTACCGAGCACGCTGGGGCCACAGCGCGCTCGACAACTCGATCCTGTGGTTATGGGTCCCGGATCGCGCTTCGCTTGCCCGGGACGATGGTGTGGACGGATCGTGGACGCCCCTCCGTATTGTCTTTGCTGCTGGATGTCGCCACACTCGGCGCAACCAAAACAAGACGTCACGGGGGAAACATGTCCGACGCGCCGAAACTGACCAACCTTGCCGACATGGTGCGCGAGCGCGCCAAGAGCCGCGGCGATGCGCTGGCCTATGAATTCGAGGGACGGCAAACCAGCTTCGCCGAGTTCGACATCAAGACCAACCGCGTCGCCAACGCGCTGATCGCGATGGGCGTCGAGAAGGGCGAGCGCATCGCCTATCTCGGCAAGAACAGCGATTTCTATTTCGAGCTGTTGATGGGCGCGATGAAGGCCGGTGTGGTGATGGCGCCGGTGAACTGGCGCCTTGCAGGCCCCGAGGTCGCCTTCATCGTCGACGACTGCAAGGCCCCCGTCCTGTTCGTCGGCCCCGAATTCATCACGCAGGCGCGCAACATCAGCGACAAGCTGCCCAGCGTCCGCACCATCATCACGACCGAGGGCGGCGCGCCGGAATGGCCCGACTTCGTCGCCTGGCGCGATGCGCAAAGCGGTGACGACCCGCGCGTTGCGATCGAGCCGAAGGACATCGCGATCCAGCTCTACACCTCGGGCACGACAGGCAAGCCGAAAGGCGCGATGCTGTCACACGCCAATTTCCTCAACCTCGTGCAAAGCGGCAACGAGGCCGAGAAGCCGGAGTGGAACCGCTGGACCACCGACGACGTCTCGCTGGTCGCGATGCCGATCTTCCACATCGGCGGCTCCGGCTGGGGCGTGATGGGCCTCTATCACGGCGCCCGCGGTGTAATCGCGCGCGAGTTCGACCCGACCAAGGTGCTCGACTTCTTCGAGCAGTCCGGCATCACAAAGCTGTTCATGGTGCCGGCCGCGATGCAGTTCGTGGTGCGGCAGCCGCGCGCGCGGCAGGTCGACTTCTCCCGCCTGAAATACATGCTCTATGGCGCCTCACCGATTCCGGCGGCGCTGCTGAAGGAGTGCATCGAGGTCTTCAAATGCGGCTTCGTGCAGATGTACGGCATGACCGAGACCACCGGCACCATCGTCGCGCTGCCGCCGGAGGATCACATCGAGGGGCTCGACCGCATGCGCTCGGCCGGCAAGGCGCTGCCCGGTATCGAGCTTGCGATCCTCGATCCGGACGGCAAGACGCTGCCGCCGGGCGAAGTCGGCGAGATCGCCACCCGTTCCGGCTCCAACATGGCCGGCTACTGGAATCTGCCCGAGGCCACTGCGCGCACCATCGACAACGACGGCTGGCTGCGCACCGGCGATGCCGGCTACATGGACAGTGACGGCTACCTCTACATCCACGACCGCATCAAGGACATGATCATCTCCGGCGGCGAGAACATCTATCCGGCCGAGGTCGAGAGCGCGCTGTGCGACCATCCGGACGTGGCGGAAGCCGCCGTGATCGGCATCCCCGACGACAAATGGGGCGAGGCGGTGAAGGCGGTGGTGGTGATGAAGCCGGGAAAGACTGCGACCGCGGCCGACATCATCAACTTCACACGCGAGCGGATCGCCGGCTACAAGACACCGAAATCGGTCGACTTCATCCCGGCGCTGCCGCGCAACCCGTCGGGCAAGATCCTGCGGCGGAGCCTGCGTGAACCGTATTGGGCGGGCAAGGACCGGCAGGTGAATTAGCCCTCGCTGTCGTCCCGGCGAAGGCCGGGACCCATTACCACCACCGTTCGTTACAGCACGATGCTGGGGCCCCAGCCCGTTCAACCAACAATCGACTGTGGTTATGGGTCCCGGCCTTCGCCGGGACGACGATAGAGAGAGTAGCCCGCATCACACCTTCTTCATCTTCTCCCGCAAGACGCGCCACCGCTCCTGCGCCTCTTGCGGCCAGACCTCTTTCCGATCGTAATACTCGGCGAACACTTTCGCGCCCGGCGGGAACGTCACCCAGGGCTGCTTCGACGAGGTGAAGATGTGCGCATCCGGCGGGCACTGGCTCGGATCATCCAGCGTGCCGACGCGGACGAAGCGTACCGCCGGTCCCGCGCCCGGATAGTTGCTCCACACCGCGACCTTGCAGATGGGGCAACGCGCGATCTTCTGTCCCTTGCCGCTCGCCGAGGGCGTGTCGACGATCTCGGGCTCGGCCGCGATATGCTCGACCCGCTCGGCCTCGTACAACGCGTTGAGCGCGTGCACCGTGCCGGTCTCGCGCTGGCACCAGGTGCAGTGGCAGGCGTGCACGATCAGCGGCCTGCCGGTCAGGCGGTAGCGGACGTTTCTACAGGTGCATCCACCTTCCATGTCGTGCCGCCTCCTCTGCGTTAGTGCTTGCCGGCCCCCATGTAGCCGAACAGGAAGCCCGCCACCTTGCGCTTCTGGATTTCCTCGCTGCCTTCCGTGATGCGATAGCGGCGGTGATGGCGGTAGATGTGCTCGAACGGCTTGTGGCGCGAATAGCCCATGCCGCCATGCACCTGCATCGCGCGGTCGGCCGCCTCGCAGCACAGACGGTTTGCCCAGAAATTGCACATCGAGACCCGGTCGGACAGCGTGTGCTCGACCTGGGCCTGGGTCAGTTGATCCATCTCCCAGGCGGTCTTGCGGATCAACAGCCGCAGCATCTCGGCCTGGGTCGCAAGCTCGACCAGCGGCCACTGGATCGCCTGGTTCTCCGCCAGCGCCTTGCCGAACGGCTTGCGCTCGCGGGCATATTTCACGCTCTCATTGATGCAGTACACCGCAGCGCCGAGCGAGCTTGCCGCCTGGCGGATGCGGTTCTCGTGCACGAAGCATTGCGCCAGCGACAGCCCGCGGCCGACCTCGCCGAACTGCGCATCCTCAGGCACGAACACATCGGTGAAGCTGACCCGCGGATGGTCGGTCGGCATGTTGAAGGTCCACATATACTCCTCGACCTTCACCCCCGCCGATTTCGCCGGCACCAGGAAGCAGCTGATGCCGCGCGCGTCGCCGTCATTGCCCGAGGTGCGGGCAAACAGCGCGCAGTGCGTGGCAACATGCATGCCGGTCGTCCACATCTTCTCGCCGTTGATGATCCAGCCCTTGACGTTGTCGCGCGTGGCCTGAACCGCTTTGGTTTCCATATGGGTGGCGTCGGAGCCGTGCTCGGGCTCGGTCAGACCGAACGTGATGCGGTACTTGCCAGTGATCGAGCCGTCGATCATCGCCTTCTGCTCGTCGGTTCCGTACCGGTCGAGCATGGTCACGATCGGCAGATTGCCGACGATCGAGTGCTCGTTCTGCAGGTCGTTGTGCAAACCGAGACCCTTTGAGGCAAAATGTTCACGGATCACGGCCATCCACAGGTTGGAGCCGTCCTTGCCGCCATAGCGCTTCGGGATCGCGAAGCGCAGATGGCCGGCGGCATCGGCCAGGTTCTTGGCCTTGCGCAGCAGGAGCTCCCATTCATGGCGCGGCAGGCCGCCCTTGTCGAAATCGGTGCGCGCCCATTCACGGCGATGGTCGAAGAAGCGGATGTTGTCGTCAGCCTCTTCCAGCGGCTTGATCTCGCGTTCGATGAAGCGATCGAGCTCGGCGAGATAGGCTGTCAGGTCAGCCGGCAGATTGAAATCCAAGGCGGTCTCTCCCGGAAATATTGTTGATTCTGATTTTGCGTCTAGACGCTGTCGCGCATCCGCGTTCGGATTGATTAAGGTGAGAAGCCTGTCGCCAAGTCAAGCAGGCGAGCGAGGCTTGCGCGCGGTCGCCTTGCGTAATTGGATGGCACGGAACGACGCGCAGGCGCTAGGATATCAGCAATATTCTTCGCCGCAGAAAATCGACGGGAGCAAACATGGATCTGAAATTCTCCAAGGTGACGCGCAAGGGTCCCATCACCATCGTGACGCTGTCGCGGCCCGAGGTCTACAACGCGCTGCATATCGACGCACATTTCGAGCTCAACAAGGTGTTCGACGACTTCTCCGCCGATCCCGAGCAGTGGGTCGCGATCGTCACCGGCGCCGGCGACAAGGCGTTCTGCGCCGGCAACGACCTGAAATGGCAGGCCGCCGGTGGCAAGCGCGGCTGGGACAAGGGCGGTTTTGCCGGCCTCACCACCCGCTTCGACTGCGACAAGCCGATCATCGCCGCCGTCAACGGCGTCGCGATGGGCGGCGGCTTCGAGATCGCATTGGCATGCGATCTGATCATCGCTTCCGAGAGTGCGACCTTCGCCCTGCCCGAGCCACGCGTCGGCCTCGCAGCGCTGGCCGGCGGCCTGCACCGGCTGCCGCGCCAGATCGGGCTGAAGCGCGCCATGGGCATGATCCTGACCGCGCGCCATGTCAGCGCCAAGGAAGGCCTCGAACTCGGCTTCGTCAACGAGGTGGTGCCGCAGGGCGAGGCGCTGGCAGCCGCCGAGCGCTGGGCCGAGACCATCACCAAGAACTCGCCGATGTCGATCCGCGCCTCCAAGCAGGCGATCCAGAAGGGCCTCGAAGTGTCGCTGGAGCAGGCGCTGGCCGAGCAGCGCGACTATCCGGCGGTGAAGGCGATGGCCGCCTCGCAGGATTACATCGAGGGCCCCAAGGCGTTTTCGGAGAAGCGGCCGCCGAAGTGGCTGGGGCGGTGACACGTCCCTTCTGTCATTCCGGGGCGATGCGAAGCATCGAACCCGGAATCTCGAGATTCCGGGGCTGGTGCTGACGCACCATCCCGGAATGACGGCGATCCTGTAATGACGACGTAGGACGGGTAGAGCGCAGCGAAACCCATCGACGCTTGCCGCGTGTCGTGATGGGTTTCGCTTCGCTCTACCCATCCTACTTGGTTTCCAGCTCCCGCTTGTATGACGCGTAGTTCGGCTGGTCGACGGCGAGCTTGTCCATCGTGGTCTGCCAGAGATGCTCCGATAGCCCCGGCGTTTTCAGATCGACCTCGCCACCTGCGATCTTCTCCGAGAGCACGCGGTTCAGCTCCATCAGCGTCCCGTCGGTGCCCAGCAATTGCTTCAGCCGCGCGGCCTCGGTCGCATCGCCGGCCTCGGCGAGCGCGAGCTGCCGCGTCACCAGGTCGAGCGCGTTGATGCCGACGCGCAGCTTGAAGCCGTTGTGCCCCTTGATCGCGGGCGCGATCTCGCTGCGCAGGAAGTCGGCGACGGCCTTGATCAGTTCGGTGGGTGTCGGTTCGTCCTGCATCTTACTTGCTCTCTTTCTTGCGCATGATCGATTCCGAAAGCCGGTCTCGACTTTTCGGGATCATGCGCGCGGTGCCAGCAACCGCAGCAGATCAATCTCGGTTTCCGACGCGCGCCGCCCGATCATCGCGCGCTCCATCGAGTGATCCGGGCCACTTCGGAAGCGCTGCATCATGCCGCAACACATCACGCCCCAGCGCAGCGTACCCATCACTTCCCAGAACATCACGCGGTCGGGGTCGGCCTTGCGGCCGGCTTCCTCATAGCCCGCGAACAGATCCTCGCGTGCGCCGAAGCCGCCAACCGGCTTGTCGATCTCGCCGAAGCGCCAGGAGTTGACGCAGATCCATCCGAGATCCTCCATCGGATCGCCGGTATGCGCGAGCTCCCAGTCGAGCACCGCGCGCACCCCGTCGGGGCCGATGATCAGATTGCCGTGGCGGAAATCGCCATGCACCAGCGTCACCTCGGACGACGGACCGGGATCGTGATCGCGCAGCCAGCGCAGCGCCAGCTCGAACACCGGCCGCGGCCAGTTGAAGCTGTGATATTCGCGGGCGAGATCCTCGATCTCCTTGGTCGCCGTCAGACTGCGCAGCTTCGGCAGCTTGGCCTTCGGCAGGCCATGGATGCCGGCGATGACGCGGCCGAGCTGGCGGGCGAGGATCGGCCGCGCGCCCGCAAACTTGGCGTCACGCAGGATCTTACGCGCAATCGTCTCGCCCTCAACCCGCTCCATGATAAAGCCGGTTCCGAGTTCCTCCTGTGACGTAAGAACGTGCATCACGCGAGGTGATGGCAAGCCGGCATCGTGGGCGAGTTGCATGAGCATGGCTTCAGCATCCAGACCAGCGGCCCGCCCAGGTGCGGCGCCATAACCCGGTGGCGCGCGGCGCAGAATTGCACCAATCGTTCCACCCGGATGCAAGATATCAAAGGACCACGTCTCTTGGCTGGCGCCACCGGAGAGCCTGACAGAATTGGCCACGCAGATAGCGCCTGGGTACCAAGAGGCGACCCACTTATTGAGTTGCGGTTCGATCATTTGCCCTTGAACTTCGCCGGCCGCTTCTCGAGGAATGCGGTGACACCTTCCTTGAAATCCTCGGCGCTGCCGGCAAGGCGCTGCGACTCGAATTCCAGATTGAGCTGATCCTCGAGGGTATTTTCCGGGCTGTCCCAGTAGAGCTTGCGGATCAGCGACAACGCCACCGTCGGGCCGTTGGCGAGATCGTGCGCGAGCTTCATGGTTTCTTCCATCAGCGCGGCGTCGTCATAGACGCGGTTGACGAGACCCCACTCCAGCGCCTTCTCGGCCGGCAGCCGCTCGCCGAGCAGCGACAGCTCGACCGAGCGCGCCTTGCCGATCAGCCGCGGCAACAGCCAGGTCGAGCCGCAATCCGGCACCAGGCCGATGCGGCGGAACGCCTGCAGGAAATAGGACGAGCGCGCGCACAGGATGAGGTCGCCCATCAGCGCGAAGCTCATGCCGGCGCCGGCGGCCGGACCGTTCACCGCCGTCACGATCGGACAGTGCAGCTTACGCAACCGACGCAGGAACGGATGGAACGCGGTTTCCAGCGCCGCGCCGGCATTGCTCTTGCCGGGCTTCTGCTGGTTGCGGCCCTGCAGGTTGGCGCCGGTGCAGAAAGCACGGCCCGCGCCCGTGATCACCAGGCAGCGTACCTCGTCGCGCTTGTCGTCGATCGCATCGAGTGCCTCGGCAAGCCCGCCCAGCATGTCGATCGAGACCGCGTTCATGACTTCCTGATGGTCGAGCTTGAGGATCGCGACTGATCCGTCGAAGTCGAGCGCGACGTGCTTGAACTGCATGGTTTCCTCTTCACGTTGTTCGGCGGTGGGTACCGCGGTAGGTCGATGCTTCGACCCATATTTGATTTTTGTGCCGGGCTTGTCCATGGTCGGCGGCAAGCCCATCCGTGAACGCGTGATTAGCGCGCACCAAACCAAATGGAAACCCCAATGAGTGGCATCTTCGATCTCACCGGCCGCGTCGCTGTCATCACCGGCGGCAATGGCGGCATCGGCCTCGGCATCGCGCAGGCGCTGAACGCCGCCGGCTGCAACGTCTCGATCTGGGGCCGCAACGCGGAAAAAAACGCCAACGCCGCGGCCTCGATGAAGGCCGGCCCCGGCAAGGTCGCGACGCAATTCTGCGACGTCAGCGATCCCGGCTCGGTCAAGACCGCGATGAAGGCGACGCTGGACACCTTCGGCCGCGTCGACGGCTGCTTCGCCAACGCCGGCATCGGCGGCGGCGGACGTAGAGCCTTCATCGACCGCACCGAGGAGGAATGGCGCAAGATGTTCGCGACCAATCTCGACGGCGTGTTTCACGTATTCCAGGCTGCGGCACGCCACATGACCGACCGCGCCCAGGCCGGCGACAAGTTCGGCCGGCTGGTCGCGACCTCGAGCCTCGCCTCGCTGTTCGGCACCGCGCGCAACGAGCACTATGCCGGCACCAAGGCGGCGCTGAACGCGCTGTGCCGCGCGCTCGGCGTCGAGCTCGCGCGCCACGGCGTCACCGCGAACGCGATCCTGCCCGGCTGGATCAAGAGCGACATGACCGCCGGCATCATGGCCAACGACAAGTTCGTCGCCAATGTGATGCCGCGCATCCCCCTGCGCCGCTTCGGCGAGCCGAGCGATTTCGGCGGCATCGCTGTCTACATCATGAGCAAGGCGTCGTCCTATCATACGGCGGATTGCTTTGTGATCGACGGCGGGTACACGGCGTTCTAGCCCGGCTCTTGCCGCAACACTGATGTCGTCCCTGCGAAAGTGTTTGGTCCCTGCTGATTGGTTTGATGGAATCGGTGTAGAACGAGGCGTGGCCTTTGTCAGGGAGCACCTCGGGTCATGGAACTGAGCTTGCACGCGAACGCCACGACGACGCCGAAGACACGTGCCTACATCCAGCGCAGCCGGAAGTCGGTCGCCCAATTGGCGGCCGAATTGGGGGTCAGCGAGACCACGATTTATCGCTGGCGCAGCCGCACGACGGTCGAAGACCGCTCGCACCGGCCGAAGAACCTCACGACCAGCCTCTCCGCGGTTGAAGAAAGGGCGGTTTGCGA
>NZ_JAGKJL010000130.1:0-8478 GCF_020329495.1 Bradyrhizobium australafricanum
TCGAACCGCAGCGTTGCCGAATGGGGCACCGTGTTCGCCGACCCGGTGGTCGCCACCGCGATCCTCGACCGGCTCTTGCATCACAGCCACGTGCTGACCATCCGCGGCGACAGCTACCGGCTCCGCGCCAAGCGCAAGAGCGGCCTCATCAAGCCGCCCGCCGCTGACGGCCCTCCGGTCGGCTCCGCCTCCCTCCGTCCCGTCAGCGGCGGAGCCAACCTTCAACCAACATCATGAACCCGAGGGTGGGGGCAGTTCTTCATGACGCAAAGGGGGCAGTTCCGGATGGCGTTTGACAACAGCTGATCTCGGGGACCCGGAAGCGCCGCGAGGAGCGAACAAAAGCAGCCGGTTTGTATAGACGCGGCCGTTTGTCGGAATGACAACTACGAGGGCTAACCTAAGCTATTGAAAAGCTTGGTGGGCGCACCAGGGCTCGAACCTGGGACCCGCTGATTAAGAGTCAACCATGGATTGAGAACAATCAATGACTTGCCGGTCGCATCCCCGGGCTTGTCCGACCGAAAATGGGCATCCGTCGCACGGTCATAATCGTTCGTTGCATTGCCTGTTAACCCTCGTGGCGGGTGCAGGAGAAGTCGCGATCGTGCCGCGCGGCGCCTTGGTTTCGATCCTGCGGTTTGCGGGTAGGAAGAGTCCCAACTTCCTGCCGGAAGCCGGGCTCTGGAGTGTCTGGCAGGCGATCGGGCTCAAGGCACGTTTTGCCGTGACGCAGTCCCCGAACTGTTAGTCTAGTTGGCCCCATTGCTTGGGAACAGCACCTTGTAGGGAATTCCCAACTCATCCACCTCATCGAATTCATGGATGGACAGATAGGGACTGCCCCCTTTCAGAAGCTTTTTCACTTCGGACCGACCGAAGGTGATCCTGTCGAGAAAGCTGCGGATTGCCCTAATCGATTGGTTCGCCCGCTCTACGCTTTCTTTGACGTGGGATTCACGCCGAGCTTTGATCCCAACCGCGAGATCAATGTCGCCCAAATCCGCCTTATCGGTGAGATAGCTGCCAAATACGCGCACCCCAGTAACCTTGTGCGTGAGCTCGTCGCGTTCATTGATGCTGACCACGCGAACCAGAAAGGTTTGGAGTAAGGCTTCGGCCTTCTCTCTCGAAATACGCGAGATGAACCTCGCATTGCATAGCTGCCTCCCAAGAGGTGCAACTAGATAGCGTGTTTTGTCATTCTCGTGACGTATCACATAGCCCGCCCTGACCAGGGCTTCTTCGATTTCCTGCTTTCGGCCGCCATTGACCTTGAACTGCTCTCCAATGGCCTCAGCGGGAAAGCTTTCCTCGTGAAACCTGAGAAAGTCCCGCAACTTGATCAAGCGAACTCCAGCAAGCGTCTCGTTCTTCCCCACCCGCATTATTGGTCTCTCATGATTTGAAGATTTTGCGCCTACATACACGACGGCACAGAAGAGTGGTTAACAGCCACGCATCCTTATTCGCATCCGACAACGCGGTAGACACTTGCTCGGCTGATCCCGACGCGACCCGCGATTGGCTCGCGCCTAGCGCATGTTGTTTTTGCCGGAATCGAGATTCCCAGAGACAATTTCTGATTCAAACTCCACGCTGGGGAACGGCGGCCAGCATGGATGATGCGCTCCTATTCGGAAGACCTTCGCGAACTCGCTCTGGTGATGGGAACCGCCGTGCCAATGACATGTTCGCAACCGTCAATGACCATCTGAAGCGGGTTGTCATTGGGGCCGCAGTCGAACTTAGGTATTGCTTCCTCCGATATGCAGCAGCTAACAAGGATTGCGGCGCAATAGTTACAAACGACCGGGTAGTGGGAAGTCCCTAGTTTGGCACCACGTGGTGCCTCCGGATCACCACACATTGGCTGGGGGATACGAATTCTAAATCCGCGCTTGAATCGACGGATTTCTTCTAATTCGACCCTACACCACGTAAGACACGTCCCCGTTGCGTCATCCATTTAGCACGCGAGAGATGGCTCTGGTATGCGTTGTGCGCGCGGTCCGCTTCACGCTCCGGGTTGATATGTAGGACGATTCGGGCCACGTCCCGCCAGTCCGCCCCCTCACCCTCAGCCTGCAGAAGGCGAATGTAAGTCACAACGTGCTGCTCATCGTAGAATGTCGGCGCCGGCTCAGTGGGAGCCAGGTCAGCCACATCAGGATCGAGCGGCGGTGTCTCCTGCATTATCCCTTCCAATAGCCGCGCCCCAAGGCTGTGAGCTTGAATACTATAGTCTGTAGTCCTTTAGTGTTCAAGGCAACACTGTGAGGGTGTGAAAAGCCCCAATCTGGCCTTCGGAAAAATCATTGCTGGCCTAAGGCTTTCTGCTCGCCTTTCGCAGGAAGAGCTGGCCGATCGGGCGACTATTCATCGGACGTATGTGAGTCAGATCGAACGAGGGCTGAAATCCCCCACGATCGTCATGCTCTTTCGCTTGGCGAAAGCACTTGACACGACCCCCAGCAAGATTCTGCAGCAACTCGAAATTGACATTGGCGCGGCGTGACCATGCGAACGTCTACATCCGTGTCGCGGCTAGGCTGTCCCGCCTTCGGACAATGTGCGGAAGGTCAGAACCGACGGGCAAACAGGTTGTCCGTTTTGCTCGCCCTAATATCCTATTCTACGACGAGCACATAATCGACCTGTACCATCCGATCTGCGCGCTGTATCGAATGGGGTGAAGATACAGAGACAAAGGGAAAGTCGCGTAGCAATGCGGCTGCGCGACTGCCGTCCACAAAAAATGTCGCACGAGACTCGTTTTGGTCTCGACCGCCATCTCGCGAAGGTACTGGAAAAGAAGGCCTTTTCCTTGGTGGGCGCACCAGGGCTCGAACCTGGGACCCGCTGATTAAGAGTCAGCTGCTCTACCAACTGAGCTATGCGCCCGGAACTTGTCCGGAAATGACCCTCGCAAGAGAGCGGTCGTTTAGCAAAGCGATTCCCCGATGTCCAGCAAGCTCAAGCAAGTTTTCCCGACTTTCTGACAACCGAAAGGCCGCCGGAATCCGGCGGCCTTTCATAGGCTTGGCGAGGGTGCCGGCGGACGGCGCTCAGAGCCGGCCGGAGCGCTCCTGATCAGGGCCATCGTCGCGGTCGAAACGGTCGTGATCGAAGCCGCGGCCGCCGCGCTCCCAGCGGTCCATGCCGCGCTCGAGGCGGTGGCGGCGCCAGCCTTCGGCGCCGAAGCCGCGCCCTTCCATATGGGTCAGCATGCTCAGCCGCCGCTTCTGGTTGTCGTCGAGCGTCTTGTAGAGCGGGTCGGCGGCATCGGCGATCTTCGTCAGCGACGTCGCGGTCGCCGCCATGTTGCCGGCGCGCTCGCGCAGGCGGGCGACCGGATCATCCGGCTTCTGCGACTTGTCCGCATCGGTCTTCTCGGCGGCCATCCGCGCATTGGCACGATCGAGCCGCATCTTCGCGAAGTCGCGCACCGCGGCCTCAACCGGCGGCCACAGCTTCTCCTGATCGGCGTTGAGCTTCAGCCCGGCGTGGACGGCGGCGATCCGCGCGTCGAGGAAGGCGGCCCGATCCTCGGGGCTCATCCGCATATGGCCGTGGAACCAGGGACGATGCTGGGCATAGACCGCGGTCGAACCGGCAATCGTGAGCGCCGCGATGCCGGCGAGCAGAACTTTCTTCATACGAACCTCCTTTGAAGGTTGCTCGAAGATGATGCCGCCCGCCCGCGCCTTCAACTTACGGATTGGACAGAGAGAGCTCTGTTACCAAGATGTAATCCGCTTTCATCGCACCGCAGAAACATCCAAGGCGCGAGGTCGCGCTTTGGATGTCTGTTGTTTGCGCTAGATCATTCCGAGCAAGCGCGGCAGCCACAGCGAGATCTCCGGCACGTAGGTGATCAGGCCGAGGAACACCAGCATCGCGCACAGCCATGGTAGGACCGAGATGGTGATCTCGCTGATGCCCATCTTGGCGATACTGCTCGCAATGTAGAGGTTGAGCCCGACCGGCGGGTGGCACAGCCCGACCTCGGTGTTGACGATCATCAGGATGCCGAGATGCACCGGGTGCACGCCGAGCTTGGTCGCCAGCGGAAACAGGATCGGCGCCATGATCAGGAGGATCGACGACGGATCCATCACGTTGCCGGCGAGCAGCAGGATGATGTTGACGACGAGCAGGAACATCCAGACCGAGAAGTTCTTGTCGATGATCCAGGCCGCCATCTCCTGCGGGATCTGCTCGTGCGTCATCAGGAACGAGAACAGCACCGCGTTAGTGATGATGTAGAGCAGCATCGAGCTCATGCTCGCCGCCTGCAGCAGCACCTTCGGCACCTCGGAGAGCTTCAGCTCCTTGTAGACGAATACGGTGATGAAGAAGGCGTAGGTCGCGGCGACCGCTGCGGCTTCGGTCGGCGTGAAGATGCCGCCATAGATGCCGCCGAGCACGATCACGATCAGCAGCAGGCCCCAGATGCTTTCGCGGAACGCCGTGAACTGCTGGCCGATGGTCGCGCGCGGCATCTTCGGATAGCCGTTGCGCTGCGCGACGAAGAAAGTCACCGCCGCCAGCATCAACGCGAGCACGACGCCCGGCACGATGCCGGCCATGAACAGCGCGCCGATCGAGGTGTTGGTGGAGACGCCGTAGAGCACCAGGATGATCGAGGGCGGCACCAGGATGCCGAGAGCGCCCGAGGTCGAGATCACGCCGACGCCGAACCGCTTCGGATAGCCGTGATCGACCATCGCCGGCATCATGATCGAGCCGATCGCAACCACGGTGGCGACGCTCGAGCCCGAGATCGCCGCGAACATCGCGCAGGCCGCGACGCCGGCCAGCCCAAGGCCGCCGGGCAGATGCCCGACCAGCGAGGTGGTGAACGCGATCATGCGCCGCGCGACGCCGCCGCGGGTCAGGAAGGTGCCCGCCAGGATGAAGAACGGGATCGCCATGATGCCGAAATTGTCGAGGCCCGAAAACAGCTTCAGGCCGACGCTCTCGATCGGCACCTCGGTCATCGTGAACAGGAAGGTGAGCACGGTCAGGCCGAGCGAAATCGAGATCGGCATGCCCGTCAGCATCAGGGCAAAAAGCAGTCCGAAAATAAGTGCAGCGCTCATCACGCTTCTCCAAGCGCGACGGGCGCGGTCTTGCTGGTCTCGACGCCATCGACATGGGAGGCGTCATGGTGCGGCAGGTCGTCGGTCCACCAGTAATTCCAGCACACCTGCAGGAAGCGGAAGCACATCAGATAGGAGCCGAGCGGGATGCAGGCGTAGACGATCCAGCTCGGGATCTCGAGATCCGGCGAGACCTGGTCGGTATGCATCAATTCGAACACGAATTTGGCGCCCATGGTGCCGACGATCCCGGTGAATAGCGCGCCGCCGAGCAGGCCGAAGGTGATGGTGCGCTTGCGCCAGAAATCGTTGAGCCGGTTGATCAGGACGTCGACGCCGACATGGACGCCGGCGCGCACGCCATAGGCGGCGCCGAACTTCGCCATCCAGATGAACATGTAGATGCAGAGTTCCTGCGACCAGGCGAGATTGATGCCGAACAGGTACGGATAGAGCGCGGGAACGTCGACCAGAAAACGGTGCACGACCGTGACGAAGGTCAGCAGCGTCGCGGCCCCCATCAGGCTCGCGATGATGATTTCCTCGAGCCGGTCCAGAATTTTAAGCAGCATTGATCTCCCCTGTCATGGCCTGATGCGGCAACCGGCCACGGCACCCTGGCCGCGGCCTCACGCGGCCGCGGCGTTCACTATGTTTGCGGTTCAAGTCCCGCGTGACTGTTGCCGTCGATCGGAGCTGCCTCCGATCTACCTCGCCCCGCGTGCGGGGAGAGGTCGAAATTCAAGCGCAGCTTGAATTTCCGGTGAGGGGGAGCTTCCGCGAGCACATCTGGAGCCGCGTTCGCGGAGAAGGCCCCTCACCCCACCCCTCTCCCCGCAAGAACGGGGAGAGGGAGCTCGTCTGGCATCGCCTCAGCGGCGAAGCATCGCAGCTAGTTCATCGGGCTGCGGCCGGTTTCCTTGAGGAATTCGTCGATCAACGGCTGGCCGACGCGCGATGCCACGTCCTTGTAGACCGGCATCATCGCCTTGCGCATCGCCTCGTCCTGCTCCGGCGTCAACGCGACGATCTCGGTCTTGCCGGCCTTCTTGATCTCGGCGAGCGCGTCGTCGTTTTCCTTGGCCGACTGGCTGTTGCCGAACTCGGTGGCTTCCTTCATTGCCTTGGAGAGCTGCTCGCGGATATCGGCCGGCAGGCCGTCCCAGAACTTCTTGTTCACGACCACGACGTAGCCGATGTAGCCGTGATTGGTGACGGTGGCGTACTTCTGCACCTCATGCATTTTCTGGGTGTAGATGTTCGACCAGGTGTTCTCCTGGCCGTCGACCACGCCGGTCTGCAGCGCCTGGTAGACGTCGGAGAATGCCATCACCTGCGGGATCGCGCCGAGCGCGCGGAACTGGGCTTCCAGCACCTTCGACGACTGGATGCGGAACTTGAGCCCCTTGTAGTCGGCGGGCGCGACCAGCTTCTTGTTCGCGCTCATCTGCTTGAAGCCGTTGTCCCAATAGGCGAGACCGGTCATGCCCTTAGAATCCAGCTTCTTGAGCAGCTGGGCGCCGAGCGGCCCGTCGGTGACCTTCCGCAGCGACTTCAGGTCGGGCAGGATGTAGGGCAGATCGAAGACTTCGAATTCCTTGATGCCGATCGGGCCGAACTTCGAGTTCGACGGCGCCAGCATCTGCACCGCGCCGAGCTGCAGCGCCTCGAGCTCTTCCTTGTCCTTGTAAAGCGTCGAGTTCGGGTAGACCTCGACCTTCACCTTGCCGCCGGTGTACTTCTCGGCGAGTTCCTTGAACTTGTCGGCCGCCTTGCCCTTCGGCGTATCCGAGGCCACCACGTGGCTGAATTTGAGAACGATCGGCGACTGCGCCGCCGCAGGCCCGACAAAGGTCAGAGCCGCGATCGACGCCGCAGCCAATATGAGTTTACGCATGTTTCCTCCCGCGTAATTGCGGAGCGCGAATACCGGCCCCGAGACATCCGGTCGCACCATTACAGACAAGCAAAGACGATTGCCATTGCCCCTTTAGCAGGGGCCAATTGCACCATTGCTGCACTGCAAAATTCGATGCGGCGGTATCCCCTTCGGCTCTTGCGACCGTTCAATGACACCGCCCGCACGCTGTGCCCGGCCACGGCAATGAGGTCAATGCGAGGTTTGGCAATGGCGGGTTCGCCGGGCGCGAATGCTGCGCGTGTTTCTTGCCGGCTGTCGCCCTGCGAAAACAGAGATCCATACGCCGCGGCAAATCTTGCAGATGTGACTCTTCGTTGTCGTCCTGGCGAAAGCCAGGACCCATATGTGGACGGCCCCCGTGGCACAAGAGCTGTTTGGTGAGATCGGATCGCTTGCATCCATATGTCCGGCCTGTTGGGTGCGATCGAATGGATCGCTGGCCAAGATGGTTTGCGCGATGCGAGTTCCAAACAACCACGCGGCCTGTTGGCGGCCGATGGGTCCTGCGGACTGTCTCGCATCGTTGCTCGATCGATCGCTCCATCTGCTCCTGCAGCTCCGGGTCGGCTGACGAGCGAGCCCGCCGGCTAATCGATTAGGCGGCGGCTGTCATGGGATTCATCCGTGCCGCCTCGTAACTCTCGCCCGTTGCCATCAGCTTCCAGGCGATACGGGCCACTTTGTTGGCGAGCGCCACGGCCGCAAGCTTCGGCGGCTTGCGCTTGATCAGGGCCAGCAGCCAGCGCGAGTGATGACCGCGTCCCCGCCTGGCCTGCTGGATCACCGCTGTGGCCCCGACCACCAGCAGACGGCGCAAGTTCTCATCGCCAGCCCGCGTGATCTTGCCAAGCCTGGTCCTGCCGGCGGTGGAGTGGTCCTTGGGTGTCAATCCCAGCCAGGCCGCAAAATGACGACCAGAACGGAACGTGCGCGGATCAGGTGTCTTCATCACCAGCGCGGTTGCAACGATCGGACCGACCGAGGGGATCTGAGCCAAGCGCCGGCCCGTGGCATCGCCGCGGTGCCAGGCCATCAGCTTGGCCTCAACCGCCTTCAACTCACCCTCGAGCCTGGCGCGCTCCCGGCCCAGCACCACAAACAGCTCGCGCGCCAGAACCGGAAGCGTCTCGTCCTGCGCAATCCGCACCAGCAGCGGTTCGATCGCGTCCAGTCCCTTGGGGGCGATCAGGCCATACTCCGCCGCATGGCCGCGTATCGTATTGGTCAGCTGGGTGCGCCGGACGATCAATCCGTCGCGGACACCCATCAGCATCAGCGCGGCCTGCTGCTCGGCCGTCTTCACCGGCACGAAGCGCATGCTCGGCCGGCTCATCGCTTCACACAGGCCTTCTGCATCCCGCCCGTCATTCTTGTTCCGCATCACGTAGGGTTTGACCAATTGCGGTGCCATCAGCTTCACCTCGTGACCGAGCTTGGAAAGCTGACGCGCCC
>NZ_JAGKJL010000014.1:0-159518 GCF_020329495.1 Bradyrhizobium australafricanum
GGGAACTCCTGCGGCAACGCCCGCCACTGGCAGCCGGTCGAAACGATATAGAGGATCGCTTCGATCACACGACGCAGCTCCGTCTTACGCGGCCGGCCGCGCCGGTTCGCTCGCGGCAACAGGCGTCTGATCAGCGCCCACTCCGCATCGGTCATATCGCTTGCATAACGCAGATCGTCCCGCCGATATTGCTCCCGAGTGATCTTGGTCCAGGGCATCGTGCTCTCCCTCGAATCTTTGCAAATCCGATGGAATCACACCCCACTGAGATCACTTACCCATTTTTCAGTCAGGCTCTCAGGATGACGCGTTGTTGCGGGGCAAAATCCTGGTCTGGACCCTCATGGTGAGGGCGGCGCATCTCGACCACGAGGCCCTCTCACCCCTGCTTCCGGCCGCGAATCCCCCTGCCGGCGCCTGCGACGACCCGTGCGGTCGCGCGAAAGCCCTTATTAACCCTTTGCTAACCATACACCCGGCAAGAATTGCCGAGTGAAGTCGAGTGTCGTCGAACGCGTCTAACGGGCGGAGATCCCCGTGAACGCCAGCGCGGTGCCTCACTTTCGGAACGGCGGCCCTGCGGCCGTCGCGCAGACGCTTGGCGGCCGCAGCCGCCAGTCGCGGGGGAGAGCGGCTACCATGGTCGACGTCACGGCGGGTCAGGGCACGGCAGGCAAGAGCGGATTGCCGAGCCTCGGCGAGATCGGCGACATCCTGAAGCGCGGCGATATCGCGCTGGCGATCGGCGTCCTCACCATCCTGGTGGTGCTGATCCTGCCGCTGCCCTCGATCGTGCTCGACCTTTTCCTGGCGGTCTCGATCACGGTCTCGATCCTGATCCTGATGACCTCGCTGTTCATCCAGGCGCCGCTGGAATTCTCGTCGTTTCCGACCATCCTGCTGATCTCGACCATGCTGCGGCTGTCGCTGAACATGGCCTCGACCCGGCTGATCCTGAGCCACGGCCATGAGGGCACGGCGGCCGCCGGCCACGTCATCGAGGCGTTCGGCAACTTCGTGATGGGCGGCAACTTCGTAATCGGCATCATCGTGTTCGCGATCCTGGTGATCGTGAACTTCGTGGTCATCACCAAGGGTTCGGGCCGCATCGCCGAAGTCGCCGCACGCTTCCAGCTCGACTCGATGCCCGGCAAGCAGATGGCGATCGACGCCGACCTCTCCGCCGGCCTGATCGACGAGAAGGCCGCCAAGGAGCGCCGCAAGGCGCTGGAAGACGAGAGCGGCTTCTTCGGCGCCATGGACGGTGCCTCGAAATTCGTCCGCGGCGACGCCATCGCCGGCCTCCTGATCGTCGGCATCAACATCGTCGGCGGCATCATCATCGGCGTCGCCCAGCAGGGCCTCACCTTCAGCGAAGCCGCCCGCACCTACACCGTGCTGACGGTCGGCGACGGCCTCGTCACCCAGGTGCCCGCGCTGATTGTCTCGACCGCCGCGGGCCTCCTGGTCTCCAAGGCCGGCATCACCGGCGCCGCCGACAAGGCGCTGATGCGCCAGCTCTCCGGCTATCCGCAGGCGCTCGGCATGTCGGCCGGCGTGATGCTGGTGCTGGCGCTGCTGCCGGGCATTCCGACGCTGCCGTTCCTGGCGCTGGGCTCCGGCGCCGCGGTGCTGGCCTGGAACGCTCGCAAGCAGAAGCGGGCTGCGAAGGCGGCCGAAACGGCCGCAGCCGCCGCCCCTGCTGCAGCCGCGGCCGCTGCCGCTGCAGCCGCGGAAGAGCCGATCGCCGCCGCGCTGAAGATCGACGACCTCAAGATCGAGCTCGGCTACGCGCTGCTGCCGCTGGTCAACGGCCCCGACGGCACCGACCGCCTGACCGAGCAGATCAAGGCGCTGCGCCGCTCGCTGGCCATCGAGATGGGTTTCGTGATGCCGGCGGTGCGCATCCTCGACAACGTCCAGCTCGAAGCCAACAGCTACGTCATCAAGATCAAGGAAGTCGACGCCGGCACCGGCAAGATCTGGCCGAGCCAGTTCATGGTCATGGACCCCGCCGGCAACCAGGTGCAACTGCCCGGCATCCACACCATCGAGCCGACCTTCGGCCTGCCGGCGACCTGGGTCGACGCCGGCCTGAAGGAAGAGGCCGCGCTGAAGGGCTACACCGTGGTCGACGCCGCGACCGTGCTGTCGACGCATCTGACCGAGCTGCTCAAGACCAACATGGCGGACCTGTTGTCCTACGGCGAGGTGCAGAAGCTCTTGAAGGACCTGCCGAAGGAGCAAGGCGAGCTGATCAAGGACATCGTGCCGGGCCAGGTCACGGTGTCGGGCATCCAGCGCGTGCTGCAATTGCTGCTCGCCGAGCGCATCTCGATCCGCGATCTCTCGACCATCCTCGAAGGCATCGCCGACGCGCTGGCGTTCTCGCGCAATCCGGCCACCATGGTCGAGCACGTTCGTGCCCGGCTGGCCCGCCAGATCTGCGCACAAAACACCTCGCCGAACGGCTATTTGCCGCTGATTGCGCTGTCGGCGCGCTGGGAGCAAGCGTTTGCGGAGTCGATCGTAGGCACCGGCGACGACCGCAGCCTGGCGATGCAGCCCTCGAAACTGTCGGAGTTCATGACCGCCGTGCGCAACGCCTTCGAGCAGGCGGCACGCGAGGGCGAGGCGCCGGTCCTGGTGACGTCGGCCGCGATCCGGCCGTTCGTTCGCTCACTGGTGGAACGGTTCCGCTCGCAGACCACCGTCCTGTCGCAAGCCGAGATCCATCCCAGGGCCCGGCTGAAGACGGTCGGCAGCGTCTAGAGTCTGTTGTTCGAAAGCGTTTTTTGCACGCGAGCCGGGCGTCCACTTCGCGCAAAAACGCGCTAGCGGCCGCAAATCACTTGCGTTTTCGTCTGTGCTTTCTCGCCACAGGCAACTGATTTATGCAGAACAGGCCGGAACGGCCCTATCTGGGATGCAGCATCCCAGTTTAAGATCAAGATACTGATATTAAATAGCTTTAATGCGTCCCAGATTACCAAAAGGTCATTTTTGATCGCGCCCGATCACGTCTCATCACGGGCTTGTGATGGCCTCTAGGGAACGGAATCGGCAAATCCTACGTTAGCAGGGCACGAGACGTTGAACCGGACAACAGACCGAACCGACAGATTTACTGAGAGCAGGAAGGCGGCAGGAGACTTCCATGAACCACTCGATCTACAGCGCCGATCGTATGACGCATCTGAAGATTGTGGTTGTGGCGTTGTTCGCGGGTATCCTGGTCGCGGGCTTCGGCATCGCGGCACATAATTCGTCGGATGAGGGATACACGCAGACGGCGCGGGTCATGAAGGCCGGCAAGCCCGTCGCGATCACCAGCACCAGCAACTCGCTGGTCCGCTAACAGGAGAGTTTCACGAATTCACGTAGTGTTCTTTACAGCCCCCCAAAGTCGCTGCGTGGATATTTAAGACCCCCAACTACCCCCAAGTTGACTATCGAAAACGCCCGCTCCCCACGGGCGTTTTCTTTTTTTGTGCGGGTGGCCGACGCGACGTCTTATCCACGTCATTGCGAGCGAAGCGAAGCAATCCACTGTCACCGCTCGCTCGGAAGCATGGATTGCTTCGCTGCGCTCGCAATGACGAGCACCTTGGATTCAGTTGCTGCAGCAGATGCAAATTATCGCGGCGGCGAAGCCGACGAGCCCGGCACGGTCTCGATCAGCTTGCCGGTGAAGATCGGCGCCGAGGTCGGCTGGCCGTTCGGCGAGCCGCCGGCCTGCTCGACGGTCACCGCATAGGTGGCGCCGTTGATCACGTCGGGATCGTAGCCCGACAGCACAGGCCGCGCGGTGAAATCATCGGCGCCGATCACGCCGAGCGAGCGCGGCTGCGGCAGCTTGTCGGAGATCAGCCAGAGCTCGAAACTCTTGCCGGGCTCCGACGGGGCGCCGACCTTGCGGACGGTAAAATTCTTGGTGGCGCCGTCGATGGTCATGATGAAGGCCGGCCCGCCATTCGGCCCCTGCAGCAGCGCGACATATTGCGCCGACGGCGTCAACGCTGGCGCCGGCGTCTTCACTTCGACGGTCTGGATGCGCGGCTTCGGCCGGATCGCATTCGGCAGAGCGTCGGGCTTGTAGATCTGCAGGCCGAGCGTCACCAGCAGCGCGGCCGCGATCGCGGTCGCGGCCGACGCGATGCCGCGCCAGCGCTTCACGCGGCCCGTCAGCGCAGTCACGTTGCGTTCGTCGAAGATGACCCGCGGCCGTCGGGCCTCGGGCAGCCTCCGGGGCTCGGGCGACGGCGCAGGCTCCGGATCGAACGTCGAGCCGAATTCGGGATCGTCCGTGACTGGCGAAGGCGGCGGCGTCACCGTCGTGGCCGGCGTCTCCGGCAGCACCAGCGGCGCCTGCGGCGTGCTCGTGTGGCCGATCGCCGCCTTGATGTTGTCCCAGACCACCGGACGCGGCTCGACCAGGCCGACCATCTGGTTCAGCGGCCCGAGCCTGAACTGCCAGGCCTGCACCAGCGCTGCGAACTCGCTGTCGACGGCCATCATGGTCTCGACCTGCGCGCGCTCCTCGGCATCGAGCGTACCGAGCGCATATTCCGCGGCGAGCGCGATATGGTCTTCGCTATAGGCCATCAATCAAAGTCCAAGACACTCCCGGATATCCATCAGGCTGCGGCGCAGCCAGGTCTTCACCGTGTTTACCGGCGTCTCGAACTTTGCGGCGAGTTGCTCGCGGCTCCAGCCGTTGTAATAGGCGAGCAGCACGAGCTTCTGACGATCCGGCTCCAAACGACCGACGCACTCCAGCAATCGCTTCAACTCTTCCGTCATCTCCCGTCGCGCCAGCGGATCGGGCTGGTCGGCTGCGACCTCCATCGCCGCCGGCTCTTCCTCCAGCGAGGCCTCGCCGCGCTTGCGCACCACGTCAATGGCGCGGTTGCGCGCGATCGACGTCATCCACGTGATCGGGGATGACAGGGCTGGGTTGAACTGCCCGGCGCTGTTCCAGATCTTGACGTAAGCCTCCTGAATGACCTCCTCGGCGAGGTCCTGTCGCCGCAAGATACGGAGCACGACGCCGAAGAGTTTCGCGCGGGTCGCGGCGTACAGCCGCTCGAAGGCGGCCTCATCCCCCTTGGCGACGGCGGCGATCAGCCAGACCAGCTCAGCCGGCGTCAGCATCTTGCGCCCTCCAAGCCCCGATCCCCCATCGCCTCATTGCCACCGTGCTGCCGATCATCCGTCCTGACCGGTGGTAGCATATTTTGGGACACCACGATCCGCCAAGGGGCTAACAAGTGGCCGGCAAGTCGGCGGCTTGTGGACAGCGCCCAGCAAAAAGCCCGGGCGATCGGCCCGGGCTCTCAATCTGGTCAGCGGAGGGAGCGAGGGTTCAGGCGATGACGCCGAGACGGGCCCGCATCAGGCCGATCGAATCCATGTCGGCTTGTTCGCGAGCGCTCTCCTCCGCGCGTTCGCGCGCCTGGTCGCGCTCGTCGAGCAACTCGACCTTCTTCAATTCCTCGAATGCCTCCGACAGCAGCGCCTTGGCGTCGTCGAGCTGGGCGCGCAGTTCGTCGGCCGAACGGGTCAGGTTCTCGCGGCGCTGGATCGCGGCCTTGGCATAGGTCGGATAGGCGAAGTGCGTGGGGTCGTTGATCCCGGCGCGCTCCTGCTCGGTCTGGATCTCGCGCTCGAGCTCGACCGACATGCGCTGGAAGTCGGCGATCATGCCTTCGATCTGGGTAACCCGACGGCGCTTCTCGTCGACCTGAAATTTCTTCAGGCGAATCAGCGTTTCACGTGACTTCATCGACTCATACTCCCCAGAAGTCCCAAATCTGAACGCGGGACAGAGCCGGCTCCCCGCTGGGCCCCGCCGGCATAGCTATGGTGTGCCGGCGATGATGGCCTGACAAAGTTAGCGTTCCGTTTCCAAACCCGACAGGATTTGAGCCAGTTGCCGATAGCCGTCGGGAAGGCTGGTGGACTCTTCCTTGGCCTGACGCAGGTAGGCCTCGAGCGGCTCATGCAGCCGGATCGCCTCGTCGACCTCCGTGCTGGAACCCGGCCGGTAGGCCCCGAGCCGGATCAATTCCTCCATGTCGGCATAGGTCGCCATCACCTGCCGCGCCTTGTTGATGTAGGGCAGGAAGTTGGGGTCGGCCGACCGCGGCATGGTGCGCGACACCGACTTGAGGATGTTGACCGCGGGATAGCGGCCGCGCTCGGCGATCGCCCGCTGCATCACGATATGGCCGTCGAGGATGCCGCGCACCGCGTCCGCGATCGGCTCATTGTGATCGTCGCCGTCGACCAGCACGGTGAAAATCGCGGTGATGGTGCCGTCGCCGGTGCCCGGCCCTGCCCGCTCGAGCAGCTTCGGCAATTCGGTGAACACGGTCGGCGTGTAGCCCTTGGCGGTCGGCGGCTCGCCCGCCGAGAGGCCGATCTCGCGCTGCGCCATCGCAAAGCGCGTCACCGAATCCATCAGGCACAGCACATCCTGGTCCTCGTCGCGGAAATATTCCGCGATGGCGAGCGTCAGATACGCCGCCTGGCGCCGCATCAGCGCCGGCTCGTCCGAGGTCGCGACCACCACGACCGAGCGCGCCAGCCCCTCCTCGCCGAGATCCTCCTGGAGGAATTCCTGCACCTCGCGGCCGCGTTCGCCGATCAGCCCGATCACCGAGATCGCGGCATCGACATTGCGCGCCAGCATCGACAGCAGCACCGACTTGCCGACGCCGGAGCCGGCGAAGATGCCGAGCCGCTGGCCGCGGCAGCAGGTCAGGAAGGTATTGAGACCGCGCACGCCGAGATCGAGCGGCGGGCCGACCCGCTTGCGCGAATGCGCCGGCGGCGGCGAGTTGCGGTAGGACATCGGCGAGGCGCCCTGCACCAGCGGGCCCTTGCCGTCGATCGGCTCGCCCATCGCGTTGACGACGCGGCCGAGCCAGGCCGGCGACGGCCGCACCTGGCTCGCCGCATTGGCGATCACCGCGCGGCAACCGCGCCTCACGCCATCTAATCCGCCGAACGGCATCACCACCGCGTTCTCGCCGGAGAAGCCGATCACCTCGGCGGGGATGAAGCGGCCCGCGCCGACGTCGATCACGATGCGGGCGCCGACCGACATCGCGTGAATGGGGCCCGCGATCTCGACCATCAGCCCGCGGACGCCGACCACGCGGCCATAAATATTGACGCCGTCGATGTCGCCGATCTGCTCCGCGAGCGCCTTCATTGCGAAAACCTTAAGTTTCCGCTTTTTTGCTCCGGCCGCTTAACTTCGTGTTTACCCGCATCATTAATCATTGCGTCACTGTCTTTGGTGACTGAGGTCGCTTGCCCATCAGAAGAAGGGCGAGTCGCGAGAGTCGGTTAGGCCCGTCTCTTAATGTGGAAACTGAACGGACGCGGTTAGGAAAAGCTTCTTCTACGCAATATCTTAGGGCGATTCGACAAAAATTGCACGGTTAGAGCTTGCGCGGAGGAATCAGTTTTTGTTAACCATATCTCGTCAGGATCCGAATCAGTTGTTCAAAGGCGTTTTGTGAGTGCCGCAAGTGCGGCCGACCTGACGCCCGGAGCGGCGACTATAGGGGACTGGCATGCGCGTTTTGCTGATTGAAGATGACAGCGCCGTCGCGCAGTCGATCGAATTGATGCTCAAGTCCGAGAGTTTCAACGTCTACACGACGGACCTCGGCGAAGAGGGCGTCGATCTCGGCAAGCTTTACGACTACGACATCATCCTTCTCGACCTCAACCTGCCCGACATGTCCGGCTACGACGTGCTCAAGCAGCTCCGGGTGTCGAAGATCAAAACTCCCATTCTGATCCTCTCCGGCCTCGCCGGCATCGAGGACAAGGTCAAGGGTCTCGGCGTCGGCGCCGACGACTACATGACCAAGCCCTTCCACAAGGACGAGCTGGTCGCCCGCATCCACGCGATCGTGCGCCGTTCCAAGGGTCACGCCCAGTCGGTCATCCAGACCGGCGATCTCGTGGTCAATCTCGACACCAAGACGGTCGAGGTCGGTGGCCAGCGCGTGCACCTGACCGGCAAGGAATACCAGATGCTGGAGCTGCTCTCGCTCCGCAAGGGCACCACGCTCACCAAGGAAATGTTCCTCAACCATCTCTACGGCGGCATGGACGAGCCGGAGCTGAAGATCATCGACGTCTTCATCTGCAAGCTCCGCAAGAAGCTCGCCAACGCCTCCGAAGGCCGCAACTTCATCGAGACCGTGTGGGGCCGCGGCTACGTGCTGCGCGAGCCGCACGAGGCCGACGAGCGCATTCCCGCCTGACCTTCTGGGCGCCCGCAGAGAACCGCAAGGTTCGCTCCTTTCGACCTGAACCCCGCCGCAAATGGCGGGGTTTTTGTTTGGGATTGAACCGGCTGTCGGCATGCGCCGACCAAGGGAACGTGCAATCCTGCCTCACGCGAATCCCGACGAACTCCCGGACCGCCCCGACATGATCCTGCAATCCCTCGCCGGCCTGCCGGCGTTCCTGGTCTATTTCTGCACGGCGCTGATCGCCGTGGTCGCCTACCTCTTCGTCTACACGCGCGTCACGCCGCATGACGAATTCCAGCTGATCCGCGACAATGATCCGGCGGCGGCGATTGCGCTGGGCTTAAGCTTGCTCGGCTTCGTGCTGCCGGTGGTCAGCGCGATTGCCCATTCCGCCAATGTGGTGGACTGCCTGATCTGGAGCATCATCGCGCTGATCGTGCAGATCATCGTCTATTACATCGTGAAGATCCCGGTGCCGAACCTGTCGGCGCGGATCGCCTCCGGCGAAATGGCGCCGGCGATCTGGCTCGGGCTGTCCTCGCTGGCCGCAGGCGCGCTGAACGCGGCCTGCATGATCTACTGAGCCGTTGAGCCAAACCATGGCGCGCAAACCGAACCCGGACTTCGGCAAACGGCGACCGGTCGTGCCGGCGGTGCCGACGCCGCCGCGGCCGGATGCGCCATCCAAGCGCTCCAACCACGTCGCGCTGCTCTTGATGGGCACGCTCGCGGTCGGCGGCAGCGCCTACGCGCTGATGCCGCGGCCGAACTGCCAGCCGGTGCCGCCGACGCCGCCCGGCGTCACCGCACCGGGCGTCGCCACACCGGTCCAGCCACAACCCGGCGTCGACTGCACGGCGCGCAGTTCGTCGTCCGGATCGGGCGGCAGCAGCGGCTCGCGCAGCAGCTTCTACAGCGGCAGCTCGTCGTCGAGCGGCTCCTCCTCTTCCTCGAGCTCGTCGTCAAGCTCGTCGGTGAGCCGCGGCGGCTTCGGTTCGTTCGCGCATGCGTTCGGCTTTAGCGGCGGCTGATGCATGTTGCCGTGTCATCGCCGTGTCATCGCGCTTTCGCTTGCCCGGCAAACGCAGCTGATGGAAACTCGGCATGGCTCCGCAGACGGCAAGGCAGGGATTGCGTCCATGAAACGCTCGCGCCGCGTATGGCTGAAATTGATGGGAAGTATCGCGATCGGCGCGGCGTCGATCGGCCTGACGCCAAGCCATGCCCGCAGCGACCAGCATGCAGGACACGGAACGAAGGGAAAATCGGCGGAACGGTCACCCTCCGGGGGCTTCGGCGGCGCGCCGCGCACCATCGCCCGCTACGGCGACGACGATCCGTCGCACGGCGGAAGCTGACACCAGGCTGACGAGCGAACGCGGTTTCCCCTCATGCAACGCATCGCATGTCCCGAACGCGACGATTGGCGGACGACTGCCGAGAACGCCGGCTTCACCTTCCACACCATCGACGGCGAACGGTACTGGGACGAGCGCGCCTATTACGCCTTCACGCTGGACGAGATCGAGCGCTCGATCGAGGCGCCGACCGGCGAAATCGACGCGATGTGTCTCGAGCTCGCCGGACGCGCGGTCAGGGATGAGCGCTATCTGCGCCGGCTGAAGATACCGGAGGCGTTCTGGGATCTGATCGCGGCAAGCTGGCGCCGCAGGAATCCGAGCCTGTACGGCCGGCTCGATCTCACCTTCGACGGCCGCGGCCCGGCCAAGCTGCTCGAATACAATGCCGACACGCCGACCTCGATCTTCGAGGCCGCGGTATTTCAATGGACCTGGCTCGAACAGGCGATTGCGCGCAACATCATCCCGAAGCGCGCCGACCAGTTCAACTCGATCCACGACCGGCTGATCGAGGCCTGGAAAAGGATCAACGCGACCCACCCGCTGCATCTCACCGGACTGACCGGAAATCCCGAGGACGCCGGCACGCTCGCCTATCTCGAGGACACCGCGGCGCAGGCCGGGCTGAAGACCACGCTGCTCGACATCGAGGAGATCGGACTGCGCGACGACTGTCAGTTCGTCGACCTCGACGAACGCCCGATCGCGCTCGCGTTCAAGCTCTATCCGTGGGAATGGATGTTCCACGACGCGTTCGGCAAGAACCTCGCGACCGCGCCGACGCAATGGATCGAGCCGCCATGGAAGGCGATCCTCTCCAACAAGGGCATCCTGCCGCTGCTCTGGGAGATGTTCCCGAACCACCCCAATCTGCTGCCGGCCTATTTCGAGGACGACCCGCAGGCCGCCCAGCTCGGGACCTCGTTCGTGCGCAAGCCGATCTATTCGCGCGAGGGCGCCAATGTCGAGCTGGTCAGCGCCGGCGTTACGCTGGTCGCCGAGCAAGGCCCCTACGGCGCCGAGGGCTTCATCCGCCAGGCGCTGGCGCCGCTGCCGAATTTTTCCGGGCAGTATCCGGTACTCGGCAGCTGGCTGGTCGACGGCACGCCCTGCGGCCTCTCGATTCGGGAAGACGAGAATCCGATCACCGGCAACACCTCGCGCTTCCTGCCGCACGCGATCTTGTAGCCGCGTCCGTCAACGCGTCCCGTTCCCCGTCATCCTGAGGAGCCGCGAAGCGGCGTCTCGAAGGATCGACGGCCCGGCTGGTGGCCGTGCATCCTTCGAGACGCGCGCAAGAGCGCGCTCCTCAGGATGACGGACAAACAATTCACGATCGTTCAGGAAAACGGACTCACCGCGCGGCGGACGCAACCGCCTTCAGCACATGCAGCGCGGCGCCGGCGCGCGCGGCTGGCGCAGTGTTTGGCTGATAGAGCCCGCGCCGGTCGGGATATGGCCTGAACAGGTTGGTGATGCCGACCACGGATTCCGCCGCGCCAAGCGCCAGCACGCCATCGGGCTCGAGCATCCGGGACACCTTGCCGAAGATACCGGCCTTGGTCTGCTGATCGAAATAGATCAGCACATTGCGGCAGAAGATCACGTCGAAGGTGCCGAGATGCGACAGGTCCTGCAACAGATTGAGCTGGCGGTGCTGCACCATGCCGCGGATATCGGCGTTGAGCTGCCAGAGCTCTCCCTTCTGCACGAAATACTTGACCAGCAGCTGGATCGGCAGGCCGCGCTGCACCTCGAACTGGCTGAACAGGCCGGCCTTGGCCTTTTCGAGCACGGCCTGCGACAGGTCGGTGGCGATGATCTCGATCCGCCAGCCGGCAAACAGCGCGGTCATCTCCTTCAGCAGCATCGCGATCGAGTACGGCTCCTGCCCGGTCGATGACGCCGCGCACCAGATGCGCAAGCTACGGCGCGCCGCGCGGGCCTGCGCGAGCGCGGGCAGCACCGCTTCCTTCAGATGGTCGAACGGGATCTTGTCGCGAAAGAAGAAGGTCTCGTTGGTGGTCATCGCTTCGACCACCTCGGATGTCAGCAGCTCCGCGCCGCCCTTCATCCGCTGCACCAGCTCGGGAATCCCGGCGAGGTTCGACCGGCGCGCCAAGGGCAACAGGCGGCTCTCGACCAGATACTGCTTGTCGGCGGAGAGATCGAGGCCGGAACGCTCCTTCAGCAGCTTACGCAGATAGTCGTAGTCCAGCGGCGTCACGAACGGTCTCCCGCAAATACCCGAACAAGCTTCGGTGCGATCTGATTGAGCGGCAGCACCGCGGCGCAGATACCGGCATTGACCGCGGCACCCGGCATGCCCCACACCACGCTGGTCGCTTCGTCCTGCGCGATCACGCTGCCGCCGGCGGCGACGATGTCCTTGCCGCCGCGCATGCCGTCGGAGCCCATGCCGGTCAGGATCACCGACATGATGCTGCCCTGCCAGACGTCGATCGCGGAGGTGAACATCGGATCGACCGCGGGCTTGCAGAAATTGACCGGCGGTCCGTCGTCGAGCGCGATCGTGGCATCGATGCCGTGACGGGCAATCCGCATGTGGCGTCCGCCCGGCGCCAGATAGATCTGGCCCGGCTTGATGCTCTCACCGTCGATCCCCTCATGCGCCGGCCGCTTGCTGATGCGCGCCAGATGCTCGGCGAGAATGGTGGTGAAGGTCGGCGGCATGTGCTGGGTGATCAGCACCGGGAAGCGATCGATCACCGGGCCGATCTCGGCGACCAGCGTCATCAGCGCCTGCGGTCCGCCGGTCGACGAGCCGATCAGCAGCACCTTGGGCGGCAGCAGGCCGAACGAACGGCGCGTGGCCTGGGCCGGCGCCGTGTGCGCGGCAGCGGGAGTCGACGGACGCGGTCTGTCATGACCGGGCGCAAGCGGCGGGCTTGCCGTCGTGTGCACCGGGCCGCGCCGCGCCCTGGCGCCGAGATGACGGATCTTCTGGATCAGGTCGTGGCGGAAGGTTTCCGCGGCGGTGGCCTCGCGCGTGCTTTCCGGCTTCGGAATGTAGTCGGACGCACCGAGCGAGAGAGCCTTCAGGCTGATCTCCGCGTTGCGGCGGGTCAGCGTGGAGGCCATGATGACGACGAGATCGCGCTTTTTCGCCAGCAGCTGCGGCAGCGCCGAGATGCCGTCGAGGTCTGGCATCTCGATATCGAGCACCGCGACATCGGGGTTGATGCGCTCGAGCTGGTTGACGGCGTCGAGACCGGTGCGCAGCGAGGCGACGACCTCCATGTCGGGCTCGGCGCCGATCCAGCGCGAGATCATCCCGCGGATCACCACGGAATCGTCGACCACCATCACCCGCACCTTGTCGGAACGGGTCGATGTCGGGACCGCAGTACTTGTCAACGCAACACTCATGACTTCACCAGCGACGCAACACGACGCACAACAACCGTTGAGCCGAGGGCTTCTGCCGCCGGATCGAACGAAGAATCTAAGTCAGCATGGTCTTCTCGGAAAACCGGTTCCCACTTTTCCGGATCATGCTCTAAATGAGTCCGACTTCCTGGAACTTCGCGGTGACGATGTCCCGGTCGAACGGCTTCATGATGTACTCGTTGGCACCGGCATGCAGCGCGCGTGCGATATGCGCGACGTCATTCTCGGTGGTGCAGAACACGACCTTGGGCTGATCGCCGCCGGGCATGCGGCGGAGGTTGCCGAGAAACTCGTAGCCGTCCATGACCGGCATGTTCCAGTCGAGCAGCACCGCTTCCGGCATCGCGCGCTTGCAGGCCTCGAGCGCCTTGGCGCCGTCCTCGGCCTCGACGATCTGGAAATCGAGCCCTTCCAGGATGCGGCGGGCGACCTTGCGAATGACGCTTGAGTCATCGACAACAAGACAGGTTCTCATCTGCGACCTCTACTTCCTCATCCCCGGTGGGATGTTTCAGTTCTTCAGTTCGGGCGGCCCTGTTCACGCCGCTTTGGCGTCGGGCACCAGTTCGAGCACGCGATCGACATCGAGGACGACCATGAGCTGGCCGTCGAGGCGGTGGACGCCGCCGGCGAGCTTGGCCATGCGGGGATCGAGGTTGACCGGATTGTCCTCGCGGCTGCTTTCGGAGAGCCGCAGCACCTCGCCGATCTGGTCGATCAACAGACCATAGGATTCGCCGCGCTGGTCGACGCCGACCGCCATCGGCAGCTGGCCGTCGTCGGCCTTCGGCAGCCCGAGCCGGGCGCGCATGTCGACCACGGTGACGATGCGGCCGCGCAGATTGAGCACGCCGGCGATCTCACTGGAGGCCAGCGGCACCCGCGTCAGCCGCTCCGGCATGAACACGTCCTGCACCCGCGAGATCGGCAGGCCGAACAGCTGCCCGCCGATCACGGCGGTGACGTATTCGGCCATCGCGCCTTCACCGGTCTCGCTCTTGCTGGTCATCAATTCGTTTCCTTGCATCCGGTCACGCGGCACGGCGCAGTTCGGCGGTCTGCTCTTTCAGCGCCGCGATCAGCCCGGGACGGTCAAACTTGGCGACATAGTCGTGGAAGCCGGCCTGCCGGCCGCGCTCGATCGCCGCCGGCGACACCATCGCCGACAGCGCGATGATCGGCAGCCCGATCAGATTGTGGTCCGAGCGGATGTTCTCGGCGAACTCAAAGCCGTTCATCTCGGGCATCTCGATGTCGGTCAGCACGACGTCGAAGCTCTGTCCCGAACGCAGCGCGGCGAGGCCTTCTTGCGCGCCGCCCGCGGTCCTGACCTTGTAGCCGGCGGCCTTCAAGACCGGCGCCAGCATGTTGCGGAAGAACGCTGAGTCATCGACCAGCAGCACCGACTGCGCCGAGGCCGACGGCCGCATCTCCTTGCGCGAGAACCAGTCGGCGAACGCCATCGGCAGGAAGTGGCCGACGTCGATCACCTCGGTGGCCTGGCCCTTGATCACGGCCGAGCCCAAAATGCCGTCCTGCGAACCCGCGACCTCGATGTTGAGCCGCTCCTCGACGATGTCGATGATCTCGTCGACCACGAGCCCCATCGAGCGGCCGTCGTCGGCGAACACCAGGATCGGCTGCGCGCCCTGGCTCTGCACCTCGACGCCGGCCATCTGCACCAGCGGCATCAGCTGCTCGCGGTACTGCACCATGTAGCGGCCGTTCGAGAGCTCGATCTTGTCGGTTGCGATCTCCTCCAGCCGGGTGACGAGGCCGAGCGGCACCGCCTTGGGCTGCGAGGAGCCGGCGCGGAACACCAGCAGCGAGGTCAGCTGCTCGCCGCTCGCCGCATGGGCGTTCGCATTGTCGTCGGCGAGGTCATGGGCCGAGGAGCCGGACGCGCCGAGGGCTTTTGCGATCCCATTGGGGTCGATGATCATGATCACGGCGCCATCGCCAAGGATGGTGTTGCCGGAGAACATGTCGATGTGCCGCAGCTTGGTCGACATCGGCTTGACCACGATCTCCTCGGTGTGGAACACGCCGTCGACCACGATGCCGAAGGTCTGGCTGCCGACTTGCGTGACCACGATGAAGCCGTTCTCGGCATCTGACGTGGTCGCGCCGTCGTCGATCTTGAGCAGCTTCTTGAGGTGGATCAGCGGCAGCAGCTTGTTGCGCAGCCGCAAGACCGCCGTGTCCTTGATGCGCTCGATGCGGTGCTCGGAGTTGGCGCGCGCCCGCACCAGCTCGACGACCGACAATTGGGGAATCGCAAAACGGTCGCCGCCGGCTTCCACGATCAGCGCCGAGACGATCGCCAAGGTCAGCGGGATCTTGATGGTGACCGAGGCGCCCTCGCCGGCCACGCTCTTGATGTCGATGGTGCCGCCGATCTGGTCGATATTGGTGCGCACCACGTCCATGCCGACGCCGCGGCCGGACACCGAGGTGACCTGGGCGGCGGTCGAGAAGCCCGGCGCGAAGATGAACTTGTGGATCTGGGCCTCGGTCATCTTCTCGAGTTCAGCCTCGGTGACGAGACCGTTCTGGAGCGCCTTGGCCTTGATCCGCTCGGTGTTGAGCCCGCGGCCATTGTCGGCGATGCAGATGATGATGTGGCCGCCTTCGTGATAGGCGGAGAGGCGAATGGTGCCCTGTTCCGGCTTGCCGGCGGCGACCCGCTCGGCGGTGGTCTCCAGCCCGTGATCGGCGGAGTTGCGCACCATGTGCGTCAGCGGATCCTTGATCAGGTCGAGCACCTGGCGGTCGAGCTCGGTGTCGGCGCCGTGCATCTCGAGCTCGATCTGCTTGCCGAGTTCGCCGGAGAGGTCGCGGACGATGCGCGGCAGCTTCTGCCAGGCATTGCCGATCGGCTGCATGCGCGTCTTCATGACGCCTTCCTGCAGCTCGGCGGTGACGTTGGAGAGCCGCTGCAAGGGCACCTTGAACTCGGTGTCCTCGTTGCGGCGGGAGATCTCCAGCAGCTGGTTGCGGGTCAGGACCAGCTCGGAGACCATGGTCATGAGGTGTTCGAGGGTGTCGACATTGACCCGGATCGACTGGTTGGCGATCTTGTCGCCTTCCTGGACGTCCTCACCGGCCGCCTTGCGGGCCGGCTTCTTCACAGCCTCAGCCGGCTCGGCTGCGGGCGCAGCAGGTGCAAGCTTCACGGCCGGCGCCGGTGCGGCGACTTCGGTCTCGGTCTCGCGGAAGGCGCGTTCGAGCTCGTCGAGCGAGACCTCGCCCGGACGCAGCGGACGCTCCAGCGTCTGCACCACCAGCGTGCCTTCGGTCATCGCCGCCTGCACGGACGGGGCTTCAACGACGGGCACGTCTTCTTCAGCAGCAACCGACATTGCCGCCATGCCGTGCTCGACCATCGCTTCCAGCTGATCGATCAGATCGCGGTCATTGCCCTCGGGCTCGGCCTCGGTCGCCTCGAGCCCTGCCAGGATCTCCTTGATGCGGTCGATCGAGGACAGGATCAGCGTCACGGCTTCCGCCTTCACCGGCATGCCGTCGCGGAATTTGCCCATCAAGGTCTCGCCGGCATGCGCCAGCGCCTCGAGCCGCGGCAGCCCGAGGAAGCCGCAGGTGCCCTTGATGGTGTGCACCAGCCGGAAAATGTTATCCAGGATCTTCGCGTTGTTCGGATCCTGCTCGAACTGCACCAGCTGGTTGTCGACCGTATCCAGGCTCTCGCTGCTCTCCGTCAGGAACTCGCGCAACAGATCGTCCATGGATAGGTCCCCTCAAGGTGCTGCGGAACGCTCGCCTTGCATCGATAACTTGGCCGGCTTCACGGCGACGTTAATTTTGCCGTCCGTGCAAATACGGACGATGAAGCCCTTCAGCAGTTCGACGACGCATCACGACATCACGGCCAGTCTCACAAGGACAGGCCCTTACCACCCGGACGGGAAAGAGGCCGTTCCATCGGTCATCGCAATTTGAACTAATTGGAATTGAGGACCGCTAAGTCCCGCGAAACGTTCGCGACGCGCCGACCGCCTGGATCAGAACGCGATCGCTCATTGGTTGAAGCCGGCGGGATGGTTGAGCGCAGCCAAAGCAAAAGGCGGCGGAGTTTCCTCCGCCGCCTCGATAGTCGATGTCTGTCGCGGCTACGTTTAGCGGAGCAGCTGCAGCACGCTCTGCTGCGACTGGTTGGCCAGCGCCAGCGCGGACACCGCGATCGACTGGCGGGTCGACAGCGCCTGGCTGTTGGCCGCTTCCTCGTTGGTGTCGGCCAGCGTCAGGTTGGACGAGCCGGTCTGCAGCACGTTGATCAGGTTCTTCGAGAAGTCCTGACGGATCTGCACGATCGACAGGTTCGAACCGAGGGTCGAAGCCTGGGTGCGTAGCAGGCCGCTGGCCGAGTTGAGCGTCTTCAGGGTGGCGTTGGCCGAAGCGTTGTCGACGAAGTCCGTGCCGGCGGTCAGCTTGGTGAGGTTGAGGCCGGTGGCATCGAAGGTCACGCCCTGGATCTTCAGGGTCGAGGAGCCCGTCTCGTTGAAGGTCAGCTTGAGCTGATCGCCGTTGAGCAGGTTGATGCCGTTGTACGACGCGTCCTGGGCGGTCGTGGTGATCTGGTCCAGGATGTTGTTGTACTGGTTGACCAGGTTGGCGCGGTTCGCCAGCGCAGTCGGGTCCTGCACCGGAGCGCTGCCCGCGAGGCCGTTGAACAGCTTGCCCGCGCCGGCAGCGGTGCCGCCGATCGTGCCGATGGTCGCCGAAGCGGCATCGTTGGTGGTGCTGATGGTGAGCGCACCGGCCGCACTGAGCGAGGCCTGCAGGTTGTTGGCCGCCAGCGCGGCGTTCAGGTCGTTGAGGGACTTCACCTTGCCCGTGCCGGTGCCGAAGGTGATGTTGGTCGCGGTGCCGTTGCCGGTCGCGCCGATGGTCAACGTGAGCGTGTCCAGCGGGCTCGCGCCAGCCGTGCCGTTCGCGGTCGCCGTCGCACCGGCCGGGAGGCCGAGCTGCGTCGCGTCGCCCGAGCTGAACGTGCCGACCGTGAGCGAGTCCGCGGCACCGGCGGTGTTGGTGCTGGTCAGGACCAGCTTGCCGGTGCCGTCGATCGAGGCGGCGACCTTGGCGCTGGCGCCGACCTGCGTGTTGATGGCGTCGCGAACCTGGGTGGCGGAATAGTTCGCGCCCGAGTTCAAGGTCACAGTCTGGCTGTTGATCTGGAACGTCAGGTTCGCGCCGGCCGCGGTGAGGTCGATGCCGGTATAGGCGGCGGTGCTGGTGAGGGTTGCGTTTGTCGGGGTCGCGGTGCCGAGCAGGTTGTCAGCGGTGGCGCCTGGGATCACAGCGGTCGTCACCGACGACTTCGCGGAATAGCCGACCGCGGCCTGCAGGGCCTGGTTGGCGACCGACTTGGCGCTGTCGACGAGCTTCTGCAGCGAGGTGATGCCGGTGTTGGCGGCCTGCAGCACCTGCACGCCGTTGCCGATGCCGTCCAGCAGGTTGTTGATGTCGCTGGCGCGGTTGTCGAGCGACTGCGCCGTGAAGAAGTTGGTCGGATTGTCGAGCGCAGTGTTGACCTTCTTGCCGGTGGACAAGCGGTTCTGCGTGGTGGCGAGCAGGTCAGCGGTCGACTGCAGCGAAAGCAGATTTTGACGGACCGATGCCGAAAGAACGATGCCGGACATACTGGATACCCTTCTGGATGAACACGATTGACGCGACGCCGTAAATTTCGCACGGCGACCCACGCCACACTGGTCCGTCCGCGCTACCCGTTCGTTAAAGGGCTGGTCCGTACAAATACCCAGGACGGCCTTGCCGGTGATTCGATGGGCGGCCGGCGCGATGGCTGGCCGCGGCAGCGCGCGTTCGGCGCCGGACCGACGTCATGGCCGTGAATTTCCTGCGCATGTGCAGGACTTGCGACATCCCGGCGCGGCAGGCCCGGCGCGTCGATAGCCGGCGTTGCAGGTCACCACGATGCAAAGTCCGGCGAGGAACAGAGTTAATGGAAATCAATAAATGAGAGACAAAGTCGCGCTCGGATCTCGCGCCGCGCGGATCGACGTCGATCACCGGTGCCGGCGGCGGCCACGCCGTCTGCCCTCCAGAGGGTATAGTTTCAACACCACAACCCTTGTGCAATTGGACAGGCAAGCTATGTTCGCAGTCCTTCCACACGCCAAGAGTAGGTGATGCGAGACCGTAGTGCTCCCGCCCTCGGCAGGAGCAGCAATGTCCGCGGTATCGCGTCCGCCCAATCGTCTGTTGCAAGCACTTCCCCCCACGGAGTACGCGCAACTTCATCCCCTCCTGGAAACCGTCGACCTGACCAAGGAAACGGCGCTCGCCGATGCCGGCGCGCCGGTGCAGCGGGTTTATTTTCCGCATAGCGGCGTGGTCTCGATGATGATCAATCTGTCCGACGGGCAATCTGTCGAGATTGCAACCGTCGGTCGCGACGGCGTCGTGGGCGCGTCTGCCGCCCTGCACGAGCGGCCGCTGCTTGCCGATGCGATTGTCGTGGTGCCAGGCTCAGCCTCGATGATGCGGGCGGAGGATTTCCGCGAGGCAGCAAATCGCAGCGCGGATTTCCGGACCCTGGTTGCGCTCTATGAGCAGGCGCTGATGGCGCAGACGCAGCAATCCGTCGCCTGCAATGTTTCGCATCCGGTGGAGGCACGGCTGTCACGATGGCTGCTGCGCGCACGCGATTTGTGCGGCAGCGAGGCGTTGCCGCTCACCCAGGAGATGCTGGCGCAGATGATCGGTGTCCGGCGCAATGCGGTTTCGATTGTCGCGCATGGGTTTCAGCAGGCCGGTATCCTGCGTTACAGCCGCGGTCATATCGAGATCACCGATATCGACGGCCTGCGGAAGGCGGCGTGTGAATGCTATACGACGGTCAAGGCGCACGCCGAACAATTGATCGGGCCGGAAGACTGACCGGCGCGCCGCCCAGCCCCAACTGTGACCGCGCGCACAACCCGAATGTGCGGCGATAGGCGCATTCCTATTGGAAGCAAGACATGTTTCCATTGGAACCTTGACGTGCCAGAATAGGTTGCATGAACGTCCAGCTGCACGCGCCAGCCTGGGCCCAGAGACAAGCTTTGCCGGCAGGCTGGAGGTTGCTTTGGAAACGGTTCCTCGATCACCCAACGGATTCCTGGCGTCGCTCTCGGCGAGTGATTTCGAATTGATTCGGCCGCATCTGCGGACGGTCGAGCTCGCGGCCGATTCGGTCCTAGTCGAAACCGACGAGATGCTCAAGCGGACATACATGCCGCACAAGGGCGTGATCTCGCTGGTGGTCAAGCTGGCAAGAGGCGAGCGCGTGCAGGTCGCGATGGTCGGCCGCGACAGCATCTATGGCGCATTCGCCCCGCTCGTCGAAGGGCCTGTCCTCAACAACGCCACGGTGCTGGTGCCCGGCGTCGCCTCGACCGTGGAACTCGAGCCGTTGCGCGCAGCTGCCGGCCAGAGCCCGACGCTTCGCGCGAGATTGATCCGGCACGGGCTCGCCGTCTATGCCCAGATCCAGCAGACCGCCGGCTGCAACGCCGCGCACACCGTGGAGTCACGGCTGGCGCGATGCCTGCTGCACACGCGCGATCTCTCCGGCAGCAACAAGATCGTCCTGACGCAGGAGGCGATGGCGCAGATGATCGGCGCGCGCCGCAACAGCGTGTCGCTGGTCGCGCATACCTTGCAACAGGCCAATTTCATCCACTACAGCCGCGGGCACATCGAGATCACCAACGCGGATGGGCTGATCAAGACGGCGTGCGAATGCTACGCCGCGGTCAAGGCGCAATATGCCGGACTGCTGAATTGTCAGGAAGTCGGCCGTTAGCGTCTGTTGTTTTTGCCGCGTCTTCTTCGCGCGAGCCGGCACCCGCTTCGCTCAAAAGCGCTCTGACCCCTGTGCAAGCCGTACTTCTACGGCGTGCGATTTTCATCGTCGGATAACGCTGTTTCCTCACATTCACGTGGACGCACGGGGGAGCCGATGTTCACGTACCAGACGACCGACCGGAAGGAAGCCCGGCGCTTCCGCATGGCCCAGTTCAACGGCCGGACCGCCACCGTACGGTCGGCCGGCGCGACCGTCACGGGACGCGTGCGCGCGATCGTCGAAAGCAAGTCTGGCGCGACGGCGGCATGGGTGGTCACGATCGTTCCGGATGAACCGAAGGCATCCGCGCCGGCCGCGCGGCTCGCGCCGCGCCTGTGCTTCGCCGCGGAAGACGATTTCTGAGAAGACGATTTCTGAGAACCTGGTTCTAACGAACCGAACACCGCTCAGAGCGTTCCGATGGAATCGGAACGTAGCCCTGGATTTCAGTTTTGACGCGTCTCCTTTACGCGAACCACTTCGCTTGAAATCGCTCTATGCGGAATGCAGCAAGGCCTTGCGGACGAGATCGGCGGTGTTGCGCGCGCCGAGCTTGCGCATCGCCTCGGCGCGATGGCTCTCGAACGTGCGCGGGCTGATGTTCATCCGCAGCGCGCCCTGCTTGTTGGAATAGCCGTCGCTGATCAGGCTGAGCACTTCACGCTCGCGCTTGGTCAACGGCTTGCGGCCGGCTTCCGGCGCGAACATGACATCCGGCGACCGGGAGCCTGCCGGCTTGTCGTCGCCCAGCGGCTTGAGATCGGCGGGCGGGACGGCATTGGGATAGAGGTCGGAAATCTGCTTCAGCATCGCGGACACGCGCTCGGTCTGCTCGAGCGCGTTCTCGATCACCTGCCGCAGATAGACGCCATTGCCGGGCGCGTGCGCGAATTGCTGACTGTGCTGTTTCAGCTCATTCATATAGAGCAGCAGCGCCGTCACCGGCCCATTGAACTGCCGGACGATCGCGGCACCGGCGTCCGCCTGCGGCCGCGGCACTGCGGGTCCCTGAGCCTCAAGCGGCTGCGGCTCGAGGGTCGCGGTTCCACCCGTCCATGCCGGAAGGCGCGCCTCGGCTCGGTTGTCATGTTGCGTCATAAGTATGGTTTACCAAAGGTGAACTTGTGGCCGCGTTAACACGGGACTCCGTAGAACTACGGGTGACGCAACTGTGACCTCGGGCCCCGACCTGCCAAGCAGGCGCAGATTACCGCTGATTTGGCAACAAACCTCGCATATTTGAGTCGAATTACAGTATTCTTACGGGACGGGTAAGCGAGGTGGCCACCGGCGGGATGCGCGGCCCGGCATTGACCTTCAACGGTTCGGCCAGCCGTTTCCGACCCCTGGTTCCGGATTGAAAAAAGCGGCCCGGCATCGCCTCAAGGGCGCCGGAGCCGAAGGAATTTTTGCAGGAACCGCCCCGAAAGAACGAACCTGAACCACCAATACGCCATTCGCCGGGTCGTCATCGATCATCCCTCTGGGCATCGGGATGGCGTCGGCATACCGCACGCGGGCACGCGCACCTATGAGACGGTTCACATAAGCCGGGCAGCATCGGGTGCGCATCGGGTAGGGATCGGATCAGGCGAATGTCAATTTACAGCCCCGACAGGCGTCGCGATGATCGCCGCCTCTCGATCAGCAATAAGGGCACGGCCATGAACCGAGGGCGGAACGGATCCTGGATTTCCTGGATGACGATTGCGGCGCTCGCCGCGGCACTGCTGCTTGGCGCAGGCGCGCAGGCCCAGACCGCGCCGACCAGCGATGCAACGCCGACGCCCGACAACGCCGTCATGCTCACCATCTTCTTCAAGCATGATCAGTCACGACCGCTCGGTGAACTCAATGCCCAGCTTGAGCGGCAGGGCTTCTACAAGGCGTTTCCGCTCGAGGGCGTCGAGGTCGTCAGCTGGTACGTGATGATGGGGATCGGCCAGGTGGTGACGCTGCGGTTGCCGGCATCGCGGCTGCGCGAGGTCAACCGCGTTATCGAGAACAGCGCCTGGGGCGCCTACCACACCGAGTTCTACCCGACCTACGACTACAAGGCGGTCGGGATCGGCAATCATGAAAAAGCAAAGCAGTAGCCGGTCGCATCGAGACCGATGCCGGGAGTCACGGCCGCGCGCCGGACTTGCCGGTTTTGGCCGAAGACCGGGCTGGCGATTGGATCCGATCCACCGCCTATGCGTGGGCCCGCGAGCGCTGGCTCAATCGCTTTGCCAGCGTCCGCAAATCCTCGGCGCGCCCGCTGCAAAGCAGGCGGCTGAATTCGTCAGGATCGATGGAGGCAGGCGGAAAATCGGCTGGGTTGCGTGCGACACGGCGTAGCCAGGTCAATCGGAAGAGACGCTTGAGCATCTTCATGGTTGTCAGCCCCGATGAGCGTCATTGTTAAATCGCGGCAATGAAATTTGGTTCCACCCCTTGTGGTCGCCCGACGCAAAATTTGGTTCAACGCCGTCAGGCGAACAGCGCCTTGCGCTCTTGCACACGCGCAATGGATCGCCGCACCGCGGCCTGATCGAGTGATCCATCCTGCACCGCACCCGCGACCGCCGCGGCGATGCCGGTCATCTCCTGCTCCTGGTCGAACAGATTGTTGCCAATGCAGATCATGTCCATGCCGGCGGCGATCGACTGCAGGCTGGCCGCGCTTGTGCCGAGCGCCTTCTGCAGCCCCTGCATCTGCATGTCGTCGGTGATCAGCAGCGTCTCGGGCAGACGACGGCGAAGCCGGCCGAGCCCGGCCGATGACAATGTCATCGGACGCTGCGCGTCCCACTGCCGGACAATGGCGTGGCTGACCAGCACCGCATCGCCATAGGTGCGCGGCGCCAGCGCGTAGAACAGCTCCTCCTGCTCGGGACGCAGCGCATCGGAAATGTCCATGAACTCCAGGTGCGAATCGACGCTTGCACCGCCGATGCCCGGAAAATGCTTCAGGCAGAGGCCGACTCCCGCCTGCCGCGCCGCAGCGTCGACCAGCCGGGCATTGGCCTCGACCTCACCGATATCGGGCGAATAGGACCGCTTGATCCTGCCGATATTGGGATTGTCGGGATTGTAGTGGACGTCGATGACAGGCGCGAAATTGTAGCGGATGCCGAGCCGGCGCAACTCGCCGTAGCTTGCGGCCAGGACCGTCTGCTTGTCCGCGCGCGCGAGCAGATTGAACTCCTTCGCGCTCGGCAGCGGCTGAAAACCGCAGCTGTCCTTGAGCCGGCGCACCAGGCCGCCCTCCTGGTCGATGAAGACCAGCGGCCGCGACGGCAGCGCCGCGATCTCGGCGCAGAGCGACTGCACCTGCGCGGGCGAGGCGATGTTGTTGTCGTACTGCCGGGTCTGGCAGGAATAGTCGAACAGGATCACCCCGCCGAGCCCGAATTGCGCGGCAAATTCCTTCAGCCAGGGCGGAATGACCTTGCCGTAGAAGCCGAGGATGAAGAGTTCGCCGACGGACATGGCCACTCGATTCGGTTGCCGCATGGAATCAGCCGCGGCCGATGGAATAGCACGCTGCGGCGGCGGTAAGAATATGACGCAGCTTGCTGCTCGACTGCGTTCCCCGTGCTCGCATCACTATGTTAAGACACGCTGGCGGGCCTCGATCGCCTGCCACGACACAAGAACTTTCGGAAACGCCCATGACAGCAGCTTACGTCCCGCAAATGGCCCTTTACCGCCAATGGCTGAAGCAGACGCGCGGCCTTGAATTTGCGGATTTCGAGGCGATGCGGCGTTGGTCGGTGACCGATATCGACGGCTTCTGGCAGAGCGTCTGGGATTATTTCGACCTGCGCTCGCCGACGCCGCATTCGGCGGTGCTGGCCGAGCGCAAGATGCCGGGCGCGGTGTGGTTTCCCGGCGCTTCGGTGAACTACGCGCGCCAGGTCTTCCGCCATGTCGCGCCGGCGCATGCCGCGGGGCTGCCGGCCCTGATCTCGAGCGGCGAGGACGGCAAGCTCTCGGAGACGAGCTGGCCCGAACTGCAGCGCAAATCGGCAGCGCTGGCGCTGCATCTGAAGGCTAACGGCGTGCGCGCCGGCGACCGGGTCGCCGCTTACTTGCCGAACATTCCCGAGACGATCATCGCGTTCCTCGCGACCGCGAGCCTGGGCGCGGTCTGGAGCGTCTGCGCGCCCGACATGGCGGCGCCCGCGGTGATCGATCGCTTCAAGCAGATCGAGCCGAAGGTGCTGATCGCCTGCGACGCCGTGACCTATGCCGGCCGGCGCCACGACCGGCAAGGTGTGATCGAGGAATTGCGGCGCGCGCTGCCGACCGTGCAGCATGTCATCCTGCACAGCGACGCCGCGCCGTCCGAGACGCGATTGTCAGCGATCCTCGCGGGCCGGAGTGCGGAGATCGACGCCTTCGAGCCGGAATGGCTGCCGTTCGATCATCCGCTCTGGATCGTCTATTCCTCGGGCACCACCGGCTTGCCGAAGCCGATCCTGCACAGCCATGGCGGCATCATCGTCGTGGCGCTGCCGCTCTCGACGCTGCACAACGACATCGGTTGCAGCTATCAGCCAAACTCGTTCGGCGAACGTTTTCACTGGTACTCTTCGACCGGCTGGATCATGTGGAATTGCCAGGCCAACGGCCTGCTCAACGGCACGACCTGCTGCATCTTCGATGGCAGTCCCGGCGGCACCAAGGACAAGCCGGACTGGACCACGCTGTGGCGCTTCGTCGCCGACGCCAAGGCGACCTTCTTCGGCGCAGGGGCGGCGTTCTTTGCCAATTGCACCAAGGCGGAAATCGATCTCGCTGCCGTCGGCGATCTCTCCGGCCTGCGCACGCTCGGCTCGACCGGCTCGCCGCTCAGCGCCGACACCCAGGCCTGGTTCAACGAGCGCTTCGCCGCGCTTGCGAAGCAGAACGGCAACGCCGCGCAGGCCGATATGTGGTGGGCCAATATTTCCGGCGGCACCGACTTCGCCGGCGCCTTCATCGGCGGCAATCGCGAATTGCCGCAGACGCCGGGCATCATGCAATGCCGCCTGCTCGGCTGCGCGGTGGAGGCGTTCGACGAGCAGGGCCGCGCGGTGATCGACGAGGTCGGCGAGCTCGTCTGCACCGAGCCACTGCCCTCGATGCCGCTGCGCTTCTGGAACGATCCCGGCAACGCGCGCTACCTTTCCAGCTATTTCGAGACCTACCCCGACAATTTCGACGGGTCCGGCCGCGGCCCGGTGTGGCGGCATGGCGACTGGCTCAAGATCAACCCCGACGGCTCCTGCGTGATCTATGGCCGCAGCGACGCCACCATCAACCGCCATGGCTTGCGGATGGGCACCAGCGAGCTCTATTCCGCGATCGAGGCGCTGCCGGAGGTGCTGGATTCGATGGTGGTCGACCTCGAATATCTCGGCCGCGACAGCTACATGCCGCTGTTCGTGGTGCTGCGCGAGGGCATTGCGCTCGATGCCGCGATGAAGGCCAAGATCAACAAGGCGGTCGAGGCCGGGCTGTCGCGCCGCTTCCTGCCCAACGACATCTTCGTCGTGGCGGAAATTCCGCGCACGCTGTCCGGGAAGAAGCAGGAGCTGCCGGTCAAGAAGCTGTTGCTCGGCCACCCCGTCGAGAAGGTCATCAATCGCGATGCGATGGCCAATCCAGGATGCCTCGACTGGTGTCTCGATTTTGCAAAGAGCTATCTGAGCAGGCAGGCCGGCGCGGCGTAACGGCCTCTGAATGCCACTCGCGTTTGGGATTTCACGACATGCCTTCACCCAGCTACATCGACCCGCTCAACGGAAAGCTCTATCCGCTGGATAATCCGCGCTGGTGCTCCGACGAAGGCAAGCCGCTCCTGATAACGCCGCTGCCGGGCATCTCCCGCGACGACATCGATCGCGCGACGCGGTCGCTGTGGCGCTACCGCGCGGCGCTGCCGGTCGAGATCAGGCAACCGATCACGATGGGCGAAGGCTGCACGCCGGCGGTCGAGAAGGCGTGGGATGACCTGCGGCCGCATTTCAAGCTCGAATGGTTCAATCCGACCGCAAGCTTCAAGGATCGCGGCACCACCGTGATGCTGTCGTTCCTGCGCCAACTCGGCGTCGATGCGGTGCTGGAGGACTCTTCCGGCAATGGCGGCGCGTCGGTCTCGGCCTATGGCGCGGCGGGCGGCATGCGGGTCAGGATCCTTGCGCCGGCGACGACGTCGCCGATGAAGGTGGCGCAGATGCACGCCTTCGGCGCCGAGGTGCAGCTGGTCGAAGGCCCGCGCGAGGAATCCGAGGCGGAAGCGATCCGCCAGTCGAAGCAGATCTTCTACTCCAGCCACAACTGGCAGCCGTTCTTCCTGCAGGGCACCAAGTCGCTGGCCTACGAGATCTGGGAAGATTTCGGCTTCACCGCGCCCGACAATGTCATCATGCCGGTCGGCGCCGGCAGCAGCCTGCTCGGCTGCTATATCGGCTTCAAGGAACTGCTCGCGGCAGGGCAGATCGCGCGCCTGCCGCGCCTGTTCGCGGCCCAGCCGCTCAACTGCTCGCCGGTCGATGCCAGCTTTGCCGCCGGCGTCGACACGCCCATCGATCGCGCGGTCCGCAAGACCATCGCCGAGGGCACCGCGATCAAGCATCCGCTGCGGCTGAAGCAGATGATCGCGGCACTGAAGGAGAGCGGCGGCGGCACCGTCGCAATTCCCGAAGACGGCATCGTCGCCGCGTTGAAGCGGCTGGCGCAGACCGGTCTGTTCGTCGAGCCGACCTCGGCCTCGGCCGCCGCCGCGCTCGATGTCCTGAAGGCGCGCGGCGCGATCCGGCCGGCGGAGCGCACCGTCGTCATCATTAGCGGCACCGGGATCAAGGCAGCGGGGCTGATCACGGAGCTGCTCGGAGCGAGCTAGCCTTTAGCGCGCTCCGATTGGCTGGCCCTATCCCGCCTTGCGCAGCCTCAGGGACTCGTAGAACGCGGTCTCGAAATTGATGTAGCCGATAAAGGACGTCGGATCGCCAAACGGCAGGATCTGCGTCGCCCAGTATCCGCCAAAGCCGTTCTGCCGATCGATCCAGTAGAACAGATTGGCGAGACCGGCCCAGCCCAGCGCGCCGGCGGGGCGGCCGGTCGGAGCCTGCTCCTCGTTGATCATGAAGCTCAGCGCCCAGGACTTCGACTGGCCGGGGAAGAACTCGGCGTCGTTGGCGAGCGAGGTGATCACGCCGGTGATCGCGGTGACCTTGTTGTTGCCGAGATGGTTCTTCTCCGCCATCCGCACGGTCTCCGCCTTCAGGACCCGTCCGTGCTCGCCGGCGCCGTCGTTCAGCCACATCCGGATGAAGCGCATGTAGTCGCCGATGGTGCCGTAAAGCCCGTGGCCACCCATGTGGATCTCGGGGTTGGCCGGCAGCTCGAAATCCATCGGCGTCAGCGAGCCGTCGGCGTTGCGGGCGTGAATGCCGGCGAGCTTGCGGCGCATCGCGTCGGTGAGCTCGAACGTCGTGTCCATGATCCCGAGCGGTTCGAAGATCCGCGTCTTGAAGACCTCGCCGAGTCGGCGGCCGGTAATGGCCTCGACGATCTGGCCGCACCAATCCATGTTGGTGCCGTATTCCCAGCGCTCGCCCGGATCGAACAGCAGCGGCGTCATCAGCGACGCCTTGGATGCCGTGATGACGCTGGGCTGCCCCTTCTCCTGCGCCAGCCGGTTATAGGTGTGATTGATGAAGTCGTAGCTCAGCCCCGCGGAATGAACCATCAGCATGCGGGTTGTGATGTCGCGCTTCGGCGGACGCAGCCGCGGCTCGCCCTTGTCGTCAAAACCCTCGATCACCTGGAGCTTGCCGATGTCGGGCGCATAGGTTTTGGCCGGCGCGTCGAGATCGAGCTTGCCTTCCTCGACGAGCTGCAGGACGGCCGTCCCGGTGATCGCCTTGGTGGTCGAGAAGATCGCGAACACGCTATCAGCCGTCATATCGGCGGGCTGGTCGAGGCGGCGCTTGCCGGCAGCACCTTCATAGATGTTGCGATGGCGATCGGTCACCATCGCAACGACGCCGGGAACGCGCGGGTTTGAAGTCACGACGCCGTCGAGGATTGCATCTGCGGCCGCACTGAAATTCGTGCTCATTGTCTTCCTCCAATATTCTTGTGATGTTGACCTGCGTAGCCCGGATGGAGCGAAGCGAAATCCGGGGTTGGTGCAGCTGGTGTCACTGGTCCCGGATTACGCTTCGCTCCATCCGGGCTACGAAATCGGCCCTACTGCGTGGCGAAACCGCTATAGCCGCTCGCGGCGACCTCGTCGCATTTCTGGCGATAGGTGCCGACACCGCCGCAATAGGACAGCACCCGGCGCGGCTTGCCCTCGACATTGGAGCCCAGGTACCAGGAGTTGGTCTTCGCGATCAGCGTTGCGTTGGCGGTCTCGTCGTGATGCGCCACCCACTGATCCTCGGTATCCCTGGTCGGCTCGATGACGTTCAGGTTCTTGCCGCGCAAATATCTGATGCAATCGGCGATCCACTCCACTTGCTGCTGCAGGCAGGTGGTCATGTTGCAGAGTGCGGCCGAGGGCGCGAGCGGCACTGCTGTCGTGAACAGGTTCGGATAGCCATGGACCTGCAAGCCCATCGTGGTGCGGATGTCCCTGCCCCAATCGTCCTTCAGCGATCGCCCGTCACGGCCGCGGATGTCGATCCGCGTCAACGCTCCCGTTCCGGCGTCGAAGCCGGTCGCCAGGATGATGATGTCGAACTCGTGCACCGTGCCGTCGGCGGTCTGGATGCCCTCAGGCGTGATGCGGGCGATCGGATTGTTCTTCACGCTGACGATCTCGACATTGGGTCGGTGGAAAGCCTCGAGGAAATTGCTCTCCAGCGGCACGCGGTGCGTGCCAAAGCCGTAATCGGCAGGAATCAGCTGTTCGCACAGCTTGGGGTCCTTGATCCGCTCGCGCATCTTCTCGCGGACGAATTCGGTAATCTCGGCATTGACGGCTTCGTCGAAAAACAGTTCGGCGAAGGACGAGACCCACAGCTTCAGGGATCCGTCGTTCCAGCAGTCCTCGATCACCTGGCGACGCTGCTGCGGCGTCAGGTCGGCCCAAGCGTGCTCGAAGTCGAATTCGAAGCCGGTGAACGTCTTCGGCAGCCGCTCGGTGAGGAATTTGAATTTCGACTTGTAGGCCTCGGCGTCCGACGCATCCCATTTCGGGTTCTTCATCGGGATGATGTATTGCGGGGTGCGGATGAACACCTTGAGGTGGCCGACCTCACCGGCGATCGACTGGATCACCTGGATTCCGGTCGCGCCGTTGCCGACCACGCCGACGCGTTTGCCGGCGAGCTCGATCGGCCCCTTGGGCCAGCGCGCGGTGTGGAACAGCTTGCCCTTGAACGTCTCCTGCCCCGGGAAGGACACGTGCGGGGCCGAGAGCATGCCGCAGCAGGTGACGAGGAACTGGGTATCGATCACGTCGCCCTGGTCGGTCGCGACCAGCCAGCGTTGCGTCGCCTCATCGAAATGCGCGCTCTTCACCGTGGTGCCGAACTGGATGTCCTTCCTGAGATCGAGGCGGTCGGCGACGTAGTTCAGCCAGCGCTCGATTTCCGGCTGGCCCGGGAATCGCTCGCTCCAGCTCCAGCCTTTGTAGAGCTCCTCGGAGAACAGGTACTGATAGGTGTGGCCTTCGGAATCGAAGCGTGCTCCGGGATAGCGGTTCCAGTACCAGGTGCCGCCGACACCAGACCCGGCGTCGATCGCCTTCACACTCAATCCCTGCTCACGCAGGCGGAACAATTGATAGAGACCGGCGACGCCGGCGCCGACGACCACGGCGTCGAGCTTGGTGGTTGCATGCGCACCATTGCTTCCATTCGACCTTGTGACGGTCTCGGTCATGATTTCCTCCTGTGTCTGGCTTCTCGCACGCACCTTCCCATCCGCGGTGTCGCCGGATGATGGTGCGTTGCGTCAATTTGGGTCTCGACCGCTCGCGCTGTCGCCGAAACGCAGAGCAGGCTACGGGCCGTTCGGCCGCGCGGCTTGGACGAAACCGACAATCTCTGGAACGCCGCCGTTCAATTGCCCGACCGGCCATTGGTCTCCTTGGCAAATGGCGAAAGCGGCCTATTCTGCGCTCAGCCGTCCGGCCAAGAACAAGCGGTCAACCGCGCCACCAATCCCAGGGAGGAGGCTCACGCGATGGGCCAGTTGATCACGGTCGAGGAGCTGCCGCGCTACGCTCCCGGCGAGATGAAGCTGGATAGTTTGTCAGTCGGGAGAAGCGATTTCCGGCTGCGAATTTTCCGCTATGCGCCGTCGGACATCTGGGTCCCGCCGTCGGCAAACTTCCTCCTGGTGCTCTATCGCGACGGCGTGACGTCGATGAACCGCCGCGTCACCGGCGCATGGAAGCAGGATCACGTCGGTCGCGGCGTCACGTCGCTCATGACGCGCGCAGAGCCGTCAAGCTGGCATTGGAACAACGACATTGAGGTCAGCCATTTCTACATCTCTCCTGCCCTCATGACGAAGACCGCGAGCGATGCCTTCGACCGCGACGCCGAAACGATCGAGATTCACGACCTGCTCAAGGTCGAAGACCCAATGCTGACCTGGATCAACGATCAAATGGTCCAGGAAGTCGCCGCGGGCGGTCCCGGTGGACGGCTCTGCTATGATGCGCTGGCGCTGCAGGCGAGCGTGCATATCCTGCGGAAATATGCGGCGATCGAGTTCAAGATGCCCTGCGCGCAAGGACCCTTTCGCCCGGCGCATGCCCGGCTGATCGAGGACTATATCGAGCAGAACATCTTCCGGAACATCACGCTGGAGGAGCTCGCGAACATCTGCAATTGCACGCCGGTCCAGTTCGCCCGCAAATTCCGCGTTCATTACGGCATGCGGCCGCACGCCTATGTCCTGCGGCGCAAGGTCGAGCATGCGTGCCAGCATCTGCGCAAGGACCGCGTCGCGCTGAAGGAGATCGCGCTGCTCGCCGGCTTTGCCGATCAAAGCCACCTCAATCGCGTGTTCCGGCAGCACATGAACGTCACGCCGGCGGAATACCGCCGGCAGGTCTGCGAGCACACCGTCCAGGCGTGAGACTGCGACGGACTCACACCGGCGGCGGATTAAGGCGTGCGAAGCCTTCTTGGATTCGGTAGGGATAATACGGATAGGCCGGCATCACCGCGCTCGCACGGTCGAGACGCGCGATCTGGTCCGGCGAGAGCGACCATCCGACCGCGCCGAGATTGTCGCGCAACTGCGCCTCGTCACGCGCGCCGATGATGACCGACGACACGCTCGGCCGCGCCAACAGCCAGGCAATCGCGATCTGCGGCACGCTGCGGCCGGTCTCCGTGGCTACCACGTCCAGCGCGTCGACGATCGCGTAAAGCTTCTCGTCGTCGACCGGCGGCCCGAACTGCGCGGTCTCGTGCAGGCGGCTGTTGGTCGGCAATGGCCGCCCGCGCCTGATCTTGCCGGTGAGACGGCCCCAGCCGAGCGGGCTCCAGACCAGCGCGCCGACGCCCTGGTCGAGTGCAAGCGGCATCAGCTCGGATTCATAGTCGCGGCCGACCAGCGAATAATAGACCTGGTGCGCCACATAGCGCGGCCAGCCGTGCCGCTCGGCGACACCGAGCGATTTCATCAGATGCCAGCCGGAGAAATTCGAGGCGCCGACATAGCGCAGCTTGCCGGCGCGCACCAGCACGTCGAGCGTCGACAGCACCTCATCGACCGGCGTGAAGGCATCGAAAGCATGAAGCTGCAGCAGGTCGATATAGTCGGTGTTGAGCCGGCGCAGCGCGGCGTCGACCGCGGCGACCAAGCGATATCGCGACGTGCCGGCATCGAGCGAACCGTCGCCCATCGGCAGGCCGGTCTTGGTCGAGATCAACACCTTGTCGCGGCGGCCCTTGATCGCGGCGCCGAGGATCTCCTCCGACGCGCCGTTTGAATAGACATCGGCGGTGTCGAACAAATTGACGCCGGCCTCGAGGCAGATGTCGATCAACCGTCGCGCCTCGCTGGCGTCGCTGCGGCCCCAGGCCGAAAACAACGGCCCCTGGCCGCCGAACGTGCCGGTGCCGAAGCTGAGCACCGGGACTTTCAGGCCGGACGCGCCGAGATTGCGATACTCCATGGTCATACTCCCTTGATCCGATTCATTCCGCCGGGCACTGCGCGGCGAGCGCGATCGGCCGGTCGAGGCGCAGGCTCCACAGCGCAAACAACAGGCCGATTGCAGTGATGACGGCGGCTACCAGCGGCAGCGCGCCGAGGCCGAGGCCGCGATCGATGGTGACGCCGCCGGCCCAGGCACCGAGCGCGTTGCCGAGATTGAACGCCGCGATGTTCAGGCTGGAGGCCAGCGTCCGCCCTTCGACGCCGGCGGCTTCGAGCACGCGGAGCTGCAGCGGCGCGACGGTCGCGAACGCGGCGATGCCGAGAATGAACAGCAGCACGACCGCCAATGCCTTGATCGAGACGACCGCCGTCAGCGCGACGAGCACGGCGGCGAGGCCACCGAGCGATACCAGCAGCGCCCGCGCAAGTCCCTTGTCGGCGAGCCGTCCGCCCGCGACATTGCCGATCGCAAGGCCGGCGCCGAACACCAGCAGGATCGGCGACACCGCGGCGTCGGAGAACCCGGTGAGCCGCGTCAGGATCGGCTGCACATAGGTGAAGACCGCGAACAGCCCGCCGAAGCCGAACACCGTCATGGCAAGCCCGAGCAACACCTGCGGGCGGCCGAGCACGGCGAGTTCCTCGCGCAGCGGCGCAGGCTTGTCGTTGGCGCCGACATGGCCGGGGACCAGCACCGCCAGCACGATGAACGCGATCACGCCGATCGCCGCCACCGCCCAGAACGCCGCGCGCCAGCCGAGCATCAGCCCGAACCAGGCGCCGAAGGGAACACCGAGCAGGGTCGCGACCGTGAGCCCGATGAACATCGTGGCGATTGCCGACGCGCGCTTGTCTTCCGGGACGAGGCTTGTCGCCACCACCGAGCCAACGCCGAAGAAGGTGCCGTGCGCCAGCGAGGTGAGAATGCGTGCCGCCATCAAGAGCCCGTAGCTCGGCGCCAGCGCACACGCTGCGTTGCCGAGCGTGAAGATCGCCATCAGCGCCAGCAAAACCGCCTTGCGCGGCATCCGCCGTGTTGCCAGCGTCAGGATCGGCGCGCCGACGAATACGCCGAGCGCATAGCCGGAGATCAGCAGGCCTGCCGCGGATACGGATACCTGCATGTCGGCGGCGACCTGCAGCAGCAGTCCCATGATGAGGAATTCGGTGGTGCCGATACCAAAGGCACCGGCGGTCAAGGCAAGAACTGCAGCAGGCATGTGTCGCTCCGGACAAGAGGATTCCGCAATGCGAGATAGCGGTCCGGGCGGGGAAGGATTAGAATGGCCGCAATCCAATCATTTGTGACTTGAATTCAAAATGGCCCGCACAGATACCAACCGCTCCGGCGAGATGGACGTATTCGTCCGCGTCGTCGATCTCGGCGGCTTCACCGCCGCCGCGAACAGCCTGCGCCAGACACCGTCCGGCGTCAGCAAGCTGGTCTCGCGGCTCGAGACCCGGCTCGGCACGCGGCTGGTCAACCGCACCACGCGCAAGCTGCAGCTCACCGAGGAAGGCCAGGCCTTCTACCAGCGTGCCCAGCGCATCCTCGCCGATATCGACGAAGCCGAACGCGAGGCCGCCTCATGCGTGCCGCGCGGTCATCTCACCGTGAACAGCAACATCCCGTTCGGCATGCTGCATGTGATGCCGCTGCTGCCGCGCTTCATGCGCGAACATCCCGACATCACGCTCGACATCGTGCTGACCGACACGCTGGTCGATCTGATGCAGGCGCGCGCCGACGTCGCGATCCGCGCCGGCCCGCTTGGGGCCTCGCGGCTGATCGCGCGCAAGCTCGGCACCAGCCGCATGGCGGTGGTCGCCGCGCCGTCCTACATCGCCCGCTTCGGCGCGCCGAAGACGCCGGCCGAGCTCGCCACCCATCGCGGCATCGGCTGGACCTTTCCGCGCAGCATCCGCGGCTGGCCGTTCCGCCGCGCCGAACGGATCGAGGAAGCACTGCCGCCGCCGGTCGCCCGCGCCAGCGACGGCGAGACCGCGCGCCAGCTCACGCTCGGCGGCATCGGCGTGGCACGGCTGGCGCTATTTCACATCGGCCCCGATATCGAGGCCGGCCGTCTGGTGCCGGTGCTGCAAAATCTCAATCCCGGCGACCGCGAGGACATCCACGCGGTCTATGTCGGCCATGCCGGCCCGCTGCCGGCGCGGGTCCGCGCTTTCATCGATTTTCTCGCGCAACACATCCGCATCGGCGATCCATCGCTGCGGCGCGGCGCCGATGGAAGATGGAAGGTCGTAGGCGACAAGTGAGCGTTCAATGACGCACGAGCCCCCGGCCTTCCAGTCCGTCACCGAGACGATCCGCATCGCCGCGGAGCCAACGCATGTGTGGGACGCGATCATGGACCCCAAAGCGGGCGAGAGATGGCGCAACGCGCATTTCAGGACCGATTGGCGGATCGGCGCGCCGATCGACATCGAGGCGGAGATCGGCGCAAAGCGCTATCGCGACAAGGGCCGCGTCCTCCAGGTCGAGCCGCCGATGCGGCTCGAATACTCCTATTGGTCGCAAGTCTCCGGCCTGCCGGATGTTCCGCAATCCTATGCGACGATCACGATGACGCTCGTGCCTGACGGCGGCGAAACAGTGCTGACCGTCACCCAGCAGGTCCCGCCTTCACCGATCCGCCGCGGAAACGGCTGGGAAATCGGACCCGACTCAGGCGCCAAACATGTTGCCTTCTACTGGCGCATGACGCTGCCGCGGCTGAAGCAGGCGGTCGAGCAAGGACGCGCCGCGCAATAGCGCGGTCCAGAGCATGATCCGGAAAAGTGCGAAGCGGTTTTCCGAAAAGATCATGATCAAACAAAAAGCTAAAGCGCGATGACGATTCGACCCAATCTCATCGCGCTTTAGGCCCGCTTCAACAGGAAGAGCTGCGTGACATACGGAAACACCACTTCGTCGGCGTCGCCGAGTCCGGCTTCGCGCAGGATATTGTCGGTTTTGTCGCGCAGGATCGCCTTCTCCGCATCGGGCAAATTGGCGACATAGCTCGTCGATGCGATGCGCTGGAAGACGTCCCGTCGCTTCATCCGGTGCGGATGGTCCTGCACAATTTCCCTCTCAAGCACGAAGCGCGGGTCCTTCAGGATCCAGCGCCAGCGTCCGGTCCGTTGCCGGGGCGTGTCACCCGCATAGCCCTCGATCATGACGGACAACGCGTCGACCCACGGCGTGCGGTCATCCCTGTTGTTCCAGACCAGCGCAAGCGTCCCGCCGGAATGCAGCAGTCGCGCGATCTCGGCCACCGACGGCTCGTTGTCGAACCAGTGAAACGCCTGGGCGCAGGTGACGAGGTCGACGCTACCGGTTTCGAGTCCGATCGCGTCGGCGCGCGTGTTGATGACCTCCACCCCGGCTTCCCTGGCCAGCCTGGCCGACATCTCGGCGACGGGCTCGACCGCGACCAGGCGCGCAGCCGCGGGCAAATGCCGCAGCAGCAGGCGGGTGAATTTGCCGGTTCCGGCACCGAGGTCGACGACACAGCGCGCGGCCGCAAGCGGCAGCGCGGCGACGATCTCCGCAGGGTAGCTCGGTCGGCTCGCCTCATAGGCGGCGACCGCGACACGATAATTCTCGGCAGTGGGGTTCAGTGTCATTGTTGCTTCTCCTGCGCGCCAACCATCCGCGGTGCGATCCGCGGAACGGTATAGAGCAGCGCCTGCACAGAACTGGAAGAGCGCATCGATTCAAAATTCGCTGAAGACCTCTCACCTTTGCGTCAGCCCCGCAGCTCCGCGGCTCCCCGTTGAAGCTGCGCGCATTTTGAATGATTTGCTTCGGCGGGTTTCGCATAGCAACCTTCCGCGCTTGTGGCGCATCAACATCGCAGTTCCAGGTTGCAAGTTGCGGTTAGCTGAACGACAGTCCGCGATGGCGGACGCGGTCTGTCGCGCTTGTGCGGGACAAGCCCGATCCCGCCCCGCACCGGAGCGACCATGCAGCGATCCAGGGCAGTCTTCATCACGGCTATCGTCTACGCCCTGATCGGCCTGGTCCTCGCGGGCGGGGGCATTTGGCTCGCCGCACTGGGTGGATCGCCCTTCTACATTGTCCTCGGCGTCGGCATTCTCGCCACGGCTGCGCTGTTGCTGGCGCGGCGCCATCAGGCGCTCTGGCTGTTTGCGATCGTGCTGCTCGGCACGCTGGCGTGGGCCGTCTATGAGGTGCGGTTCGACTGGTGGCCGCTCGCGGCGCGTGGCGACATCATCTTCCCCATGGCGCTTTGGCTGCTTACGCCGGTGATCGTTCGTGCCCTGACACGAAACGGGCCGGTGCCTTACATGCGCGCGACGGCGCCACTCTGGATCGGCGTCGTCGCTGCTGCGACGGTGCTCATCGCCGGGCTGCTGTCCAGCTATCACGACATCAACGGCACGATTGCCGAGTCCGGCTCTGCCGTGCCGCAAAGCGAAGCCGACCCGCAGCCGGACGGCGACTGGCGCGCCTATGGACGCACGCAGTTCGGACAGCGCTATTCGCCGCTGAAGCAGATCACGCCTGACAATGTCGGCAACCTCAAGGTCGCCTGGACCTTCCGCACCGGCGACGTGAAGACACCAGAGGATTCCGGGGAGACCACCTTCGAGGTCACCCCGATCAAGGTGCGCGATACGCTCTATCTCTGCTCGCAGCACCAGGTGCTGTTTGCGCTCGACGCCAAGACCGGCACGGAGCGCTGGCGCTACGACCCCAAGCTCGTGCACAACAAGACGTTCCAGCACATGACTTGCCGCGGCGTCTCCTATCACGAAACCGCGCAGGGCGCCGTCGACTCTGGCGGCAATTCGGCGCCGGCCGAATGCCCACGGCGGATCTTCCTGCCCGTCAATGACGGCCGCATGATCGCGCTCGATGCCGACAGCGGCAAGCTCTGCGATGGCTTCGCCGATCACGGCATCCTCGACCTGCAGCAAGGCATGGGGATCAAGACCGCCGGCTTCTTCGAGCCGACGTCGCCGCCGGTCGTCAGCGACAAGATCCTGGTCGTGGCCGCCGCGGTGATCGACAATTATGCGGTCGAGGTGCCGTCGGGCGTGATCCGCGGCTTCGATGTCTATACCGGCAGGCTGGTCTGGGCCTGGGATTCCGGCGCGGCGGACGAGAACGCATTGCCGTCGCCGACGCGTCATTACACCAACGGGTCACCGAATTCCTGGATCACCGCCTCGTTCGATCCGAAATTGAATCTGGTCTACATCCCGACCGGCAACAACGGACCTGACATCTGGGGCGGCAATCGCGATGCGCTGGTCGAGCGCTATTCCAGCGCCATCGTCGCGCTTGACGTCGACACCGGCAAGCGCGCCTGGTCGTACCAGACCGTGCATCATGATCTCTGGGACATGGACGTTCCCTCGCAACCGAGCCTGGTCGATGTGACGACGAGCAAGGGCGTCGTTCCCGCGCTGATCCAGCCGACCAAGGTGGGCAACATCTTCGTGCTCGACCGCAGGACCGGCGAGTTGATCGTGCCGGCGCCGGAACGCGCGGTGCCGCAAGGGCCGGCGCCCGGCGACCGCTCTGCAGCGACCCAGCCGTTTTCCGAACTGACCTTCCGCCCGGAGGCGAAGCTGACCGGCGCCGACATGTGGGGCGGCACGATCTTCGACCAGTTGCTGTGCCGGATCATGTTCCACCGCTTGCGCTACGAAGGCACCTTCACGCCGCCCTCGTTGCAGGGCACGCTGGTCTTCCCGGGCAATCTCGGCATGTTCGAATGGGGCGGCATCGCGGTCGATCCTGTCAGGCAGATCGCCATCGCCAATCCGATGTCGTTGCCGTTCGCCTCCAGGCTCATTCCGCGCGGTCCGCTCAATCCTCCGGCGCCGACGGCCGAGAAACCGGTCGGCAGCGAGGTCGGGGTGCAGCCGATGTACGGCACGCCGTTCGGCGTCGGCATCTCGAGCTTCCTCTCGCCGCTCTCCGTGCCGTGCTACCGGCCGCCATGGGGCTCGATGGCCGCGATCGACCTGAAGACGATGAAGATCGTCTGGCAGCATCCCAACGGCACGATCCGGGACACCACGCCGCTGCCGCTTCCATTCAAGATGGGCGTGCCGATGCTGGGCGGGCCGATCACCACCGCCGGCGGCGTTGCGTTCTACACCGGGACCTATGAGTACACGATCCGGGCCTACGACGTGCGCAACGGCAAGGTGCTCTGGGAGGATCGCCTGCCGGCCGGCGCCCAATCGACGCCGATGAGCTACGAGACTGGTGGCAAGCAGTACGTCGTCACTGCGGCCGGCGGCCACGGCTCGTTCGGCACCAAGCGCGGCGACTACGTCATCGCTTACGCATTGAAGGACTGAGCCGCGTCATCGAGGCCGCCATCTTCCTTCCCCCTGAAAGGGGGAAGGTCGGGATGGGGGTCAGCCGCAGGCAATGCTCTCTGCGGAGGGCGCGGATCCCCACCCGCTTTGCTCTAGCGAGCAAAGCGACCTCCCCTTTTCAAGGGGAGGTGGAACTGGCCCAACTGGATAGCTCCAGACGGGTTGGCAAATCCGGCCAAAGCCGCTAATGGTCCCCCCCCTTTCACAGACAATCCGAGCATGACATGTCGAGCGCCCCGCCCGCCGTCTCGATTGGCGTCGATTTTGGCACCAGCAACACCGTGGTCGCGCTGTCCGACGGCGATGGCCGCGTCGAGGCTGTTCGCTTCGACCACGGCGGCCGCACGCATAGCGTCTATGTGTCCGCGCTGTGCTTCTGGGAGGAGCGGCCGGGCGCGGGCCTGCATCCGCGCGCCGAGGGTGGCCCGTGGGCGATCGAGCAGTTCCTCGAGGGACGCACGATCCATCGCTTCATCCAGTCGTTCAAGACGTTCGCGGCAAGCTCGGCCTTCAACACCACCCAGATCTTCCGGCAACGCTACAAGTTCGAGGACCTGCTCGCGGCGTTCCTGCGCACGCTGACGCGCCATGCCGGCGAAGGATTCGATCTCGGCGCGCCGACCATCATGGTCGGCCGGCCGGTGAAGTTTGCGGGCGGCAATCCCAATGACGAGCTGGCGATGCAGCGCTACCGGGCCGCGTTCGAGCGGCTCGGCGCCGGCCATGCGCGCTATGTCTACGAGCCGGTCGGCGCGGCGTTCTCCTTCGCGCGCACACTGGACCACGATGCCACGGTGCTGGTCGCCGATTTCGGCGGCGGCACCAGCGACTTTTCCGTGATGCGGTTCTCGCGCAAGGGCGGCGTACTGCGCGCCGAACCGCTAGGCCACGCCGGCATCGGCATCGCCGGCGACACCTTCGATTACCGCATCGTCGACCACATCGTGTCGCCGCGGCTCGGCAAGGGCACGAGCTACCGCTCGTTCGACAAGGTGCTGCCGATCCCCAATCACTATTATTCGAGCCTTGCCCGCTGGCATCAGCTCGCGATGATGCGGGGCAATGGCGATCTGCGCGAGTTGCAGCAGCTCGCGCGCACTGCGCTCGATCCGGCGCCGCTGCACGATTTCATCACCATCGTCGACCACGATCTCGGCTTCGCGCTTTATCGCGCCGTGTCGGACACCAAGGTCGCGCTGTCGAGCCGCGACCGCGTCGAGTTCCGCTTCGCCCGCGAAGGCATCGATATCGACGCCACCGTGACGCGCGACGATTTCGAATTCTGGATCGCCGACGACATCGAACGGCTGGGCGCGACCGTCGACGAGGCGCTGGCGAAGTCCGGCATCACCGCGCGCGACGTGGAGAAGGTGTTTTTGACCGGCGGCACCTCGTTCGTGCCGGCGGTGCAGCGCCTGTTCGCCGAACGTTTTGGCGCGGCGCGGCTGACTTCGGCGGATCAATTCGAATCGATCGCCTACGGTCTCGCTTTGATCGGCCACACGCCCGATCCCGACCGCTGGACCTTCGCCGAAGCGGCGTGACGGCTGGCTTCGCGCCTTGATCCCGGCTCAATAGACGACTACATCACGTCAATCATCAATTCCTGAGGATGCCGACGGCCATGGATTTCACCCTGACAGCAACGCCCATCAGCCTTGCCCTCGGGGATATTCATGCCTGCATCGATCGCGCTCTCTCATCTGACCCTGTCCGCGCCTGACGGCCGGGTTCTCCTTTCCAACATCGATCTGAACTTCGGACCCGAACGCACCGGCCTTGTCGGCAGGAACGGCGTCGGCAAGACGACGCTGCTCGACCTGATCGCAGGCGCGCACGCGCCGCAAGCTGGCACGGTCGCGGTTCAGGGACGCGTCGCGATGCTGCATCAGATGGTGCAGGTGCAGCCGGATGAATGCGTCGTCGACCTGTTCGGCGCGCCGCACGCGCTGGCCGCGTTGCGCCGCGCCGAACAGGGCGTTGCGAGCACTGAAGAGCTTGCGGATATCGACTGGACGCTGGATACGCGCATCGTGGCAGCGCTCGAGCGCGTCGGACTGAGCGATGCACTCGACGCGCCGCTGGCAACGCTGTCCGGCGGACAGGCCACCCGGGCGCGGCTCGCGGCGCTGACCTTCGCGCAGCCCGACTTTCTGCTGCTGGATGAGCCGACCAACAATCTCGACCGTGCGGGACGCAAGGCGGTGATCGACCTGCTCGCCGATTGGCGACATGGCGCCGTCATCGTCAGCCACGACCGCGAATTGCTGGAGACGATGGACGCGATCGTCGAACTGACCTCGCTGGAAGCCAGGCGGTACGGCGGCAATTGGAGCCAGTACCGCGCGCGCAAGGCCATCGAGCTGTCGGCGGCACGACACGATCTGGCGGATGCCGAGAAGCGCGTCGCCGAGATCGACCGTAACGCCAGAGAAGCCAACGAACGGAAGGCGCGCAAGGACGGCGCAGGTGCAAGGAAGCGCGCCAAGGGCGATCTGCCGCGGATCGCCGCCGGGCTGCGCAAGGACCGCAGCGAAGACACCGGCGGCGAGAACGCCCGTCTCGCCGAACGACGGCGGACGCAAGCGCTCGAACTTGCCAGCGCGGCGCGGCAACGCATCGAGGTGCTGCAACCGTTCTCGGTGCAGCTGCCCTCGACCCATCTGCTGGCGAGCAGGATGGTGCTGAGGATCGACGCGGCCGACGTCGGCTACGGCGCGCAAGCGCCGATCCTGCGTGACGTCACCTTCTCCATGTCGGGTCCGGAGCGCGTCGCGATCACCGGCCCCAACGGCGCCGGCAAGACGACGCTGCTCAAGCTCATCAGCGGCGATCTGACCACGGCGCGCGGCACCGTCGAGGTGATGACCCGGTTCGCCATGTTCGATCAGGCAGTCAGCCTGCTCGATGCGTCGGCCTCCATCCTGGAGAATTTCCGGCGCATCAATCCGGATGCCGGCGAGAACGCCTGTCGCGCGGCGCTGGCGCGATTCATGTTCCGCGCCGATGCCGCGCTGCAGCCCGTTGCGAGCCTCTCCGGCGGCCAGTTGCTTCGCGCCGGTCTTGCCTGCGTGCTGGGCGGCGTGAGGCCGCCGCCACTCCTGATCCTCGACGAGCCGACCAATCATCTCGACATCGATTCCATGGAAGCGGTCGAGGCCGGTCTGCGCGCCTATGACGGCGCGCTGCTGGTCGTCAGCCACGACGAGGCCTTCCTCGAGGCCATCGCGATCACCCGCAGACTGGATCTCGCGTCGTGGAGGTGACGCGGAGCGCGGAGCAATTGCCTTTACGCAATCAATGTTCGAACGGCGAAGATTGATCAGGAAAGTGAACAGCCGAGCACGCGTCGCCTTGGGGTAGGTCGTAAGGCGCGGTGCTCGGCTGTCAGGCCGCGCGGCGGTGCGGCCATCCCGCCAGCCTCGCTTGTCCCCAAGCGCGAGGCCGTCGGAGTTGAATCTGGTCTGTTGCTAAATCCGCGCCGTCGAATGGAGCGCGTTTCTCCAAAGGGCAAATGCGACGAAGCCAGCGAGCAACAAAAAGCCGCCACCGGCCGCGATCAAGACATGCGCGAGCGTCATCTTGGAACATCCCAATTGAAAGGCTTCATGCGGAGCGATATGCGCCGCAACCTGGCAATCAAAAGCACTTCAAAATTGATTTGCCCCGCCGGCCGCCGCCGGACAGCCCGAAAGGTGGCTGGCACTGCGCTCTGCCCACCTTTCGATTTCAGAGCGGTCGTCCAGCCACTCGGCTGTTGCCGCTCATCGTGCGGTTCGTCACACCGCTCAACTGTCACGAGGATAATCGATAAAACTTGATCGACAATCGAAAGGAAAAATTAAGGTTACCGAGGCGGGCCCAAAGGCCGGCTCCCACCAAAATATCGAAAACAACCCCATGCAAAGGAGCCGGCGGCCACCGCTCCGGCCTGAGTGGCGGTCAATTGGAGCAACATCCTCCGGACGAAAGTTCGCAGGGCATGTCACGTTTCGACGCGCTGCCTTGTCTTGGCTTCTGCAATGGTAGCAGCAGAGGACACCACACACACACTCGGAACCGGCGGCGATCGTACCCTGATCGCAATCGTCTATCATAGCGCCTACGGGCATACCCAGCGGCAAGCGGAGGCCGTCAGGTCCGGCGTCCAGGATATCGATGGCGCAGAGGCGCTTCTGGTGCCTGTCGAGCACGTGGAACAGAACTGGGATCGGCTGATGGATGCGGAAGCGCTGATCTTCGGCACGCCCACCTACATGGGCGCCGCCTCCGCGGCCTTCAAAGGCTTTCAGGAAGCAACGTCACGCACGGTGATGTCCAAAGGCTATCGCTGGAAAGACAAGCTCGCGGCAGGCTTCACCAATTCGGGGGCACACGCCGGCGGCAAGCTGTCCACATTGATCCAGCTTGCATTGTTCGCCGCGCAGCATGGGATGCATTGGGTCAATCTCGATCTGCCCCCGGGGAACAACTCCGCATCGGGATCGGAAGCCGATCCGAACAGGCTGGGGTTCTGGCTCGGAGCCGGCGCACAGTCGAACACCGACGAGGGCGCGGACACCGCCCCGCCCGATTCCGATCTCGCAACCGCCCGCCACCTGGGACAGCGGGTGGCAAAGACGGCACTTCAGTTTGTACGCGGCCGTGACGCGGCCTCGGTGCCCGTTCCGGTGGCGTCATGACAGATGCAGCTGAACCGTCAGCTGCCGAGATCTTCGCCGAGTTGCGGCCACGCCTGATCCGGCTGGCCTATCGGATGCTGGGCTCGGTCGCCGACGCAGAGGATGTCGTGCACAGCGCCTGGGTACGCTGGCTCGCTGCCGATCGCGATCAGATGCGCGATCCCAAGGCAGTCTTGCACACCATCGTCACCCGATTATCCCTCAACGAATTGAAATCCGCACGGCGCCGGCGTGCCGCCTATGTCGGACCGTGGCTCCCCGAACCATTCTTCGACCCCGAAGCAGAGGAAGCGGCGGACGATCTGATCCTGCCGTTGATGATTGCCCTGGAACGCCTGTCGCCTTTGGAGCGGGCGGCCTTTCTGCTGCATGACGTGTTCGGATTGGGGTTCGATGCCGTATCCGAGACGATCGGGCGCGAGGCTGCGACCTGCCGCAAGCTTGCCAGCCGCGCCCGCGCGCATATCCACGATGCCAGGCCTCGGTTCGTCGTCGGCAATGAAGAAGGCCTGCGGCTCGCAAATGCCTTCTTCACGGCCACACGGACGGGCGACCTTGCTGCGCTCCGCGCGATGCTCGCCGAAGATGTCGTGGTCTATGCCGATGGCGGTGGCCGGGTCCCGGCGCCGACAGAGCCTCTGGTCGGGCGTGATGCCGCGATGGAGCGTTTCGCGGGGCTCGCCCGCCTGTTCGCCATGCATCCCTCACGATTGATCCGCTACGCCACCATCAACGGATTGCCGGGCTTCATCACCATCGAGGACGACCTCGTTCAAACGACAGCGTTGCATGTCGAGAATAAACGGGTCGTCGCTGTCTATGTGACCCGCAATCCCGACAAGCTGCACAACGTGCCTGATGTGACGGGACGGCGGAATTGAGCGCGCCTCGCGCGTCCCCGCTCAGCGCGGCCGATAGCGATAGACCAGATCGCGGGGGTCGCCTCGCGGCGCTGACGGATCGAGCGCTTCGCGCCAAACTGAGAAGAACTCAGCGTGAGCAGATCTAGACCGCTCCACCGGGGGCACCACATGAGCCCGACCTGCCCCCTGTCATCGTCCCTCCTTTGCTCGGCCCTGCCAGATCGCGACCGCACCTGCGAGCAACACAGCGGCCGATATCACGAGCGAGGCATGCACGCCTGCCATGAACGCGTTGTTCCCTGCGACCAGCGAGCCGAACAAGGCAACGCCAAGCACGCTGCCGGTCTGCCGCGTCGCGTTCAATACACCGGCGGCGATGCCGGATCGCGACTTCTCGACACTGCCGAGCAGCGTCGAGGTCAAGGACGGCACGAGCAGGCCGAGCCCGCCGCCGAGGATGAGCAGCTGAGCGCCGATCGCCCCGTAGCTGGTGCCTGAGGCCATAGGCAGCAGCGCAACGCAGCCCGCGGCGGCAATCATACAAGCCAGCGCAATGATTTGCGGCGCGCCGAGGCGCTCGCTGACCGACGCGGCGATCAGGTTGGCAGGCAGCACCATGGCCATCATGGGCACGAAGGCGAGGCCCGTTGCGAACGGTGACCAGCCATTGACGTTCTGGAAGTAGAGACTGAGTACGAAGATCAGGCCGTAGAAGGCGATGTTGAAGAGAAGCCCGACCAGAGCGGTCAGCGCAAACATGTGATGGCGGAACAGCGACAGCGGCAGCATCGGTTGCGGCGCGCGCGCCTCGCGCCATACGAACAGGAGTCCGATTACGGCCGCGCCCGCGAAGCCCATGATGACGAGCGGATGGCTCCACCCCAGCGCGCCGCCCTCGATCAGGGCGCCGGCCAGCGTGCCGAGGGTTGCAATCGCCGCGATCTGTCCCGGCAGATCAATCTCGCGCTGCGCGAGCCGCGGCGTCTCCTCGGCGTAACGCCAGGCGAGCCAGAGGCCGGCGGCGCCAATCGGCAAGTTGACAAGAAAGATCGCACGCCAGCTGACCAGCGCGATCAGCGCGCCGCCAACTAGCGGCCCTGCAGTCAGTGCGACGCTCGCACCTGCGGCCCAGAAGCCGACCGCGCGGCCGCGCGCCTTCGGATCGGTATAGGCGTGATTGAGTAGCGTCAGCGAGTTCGGCACCAGGATTGCCGCCGCCAGGCCCTGCACGGAGCGAGCAACGATCAGGAACATCGCCGACGGAGCCAATGCGCAGGCGAGCGAAGCCAACGTGAAGATCGCGAAGCCCCCTATAAATATCCGTTTGGCGCCAACGCGATCACCGAGCGCACCAGCGGTCAAAATGAAGGCAGCGAATGCGATGGTATAGGCGGTCACCACCCATTGCAGCTCGGCCACGCTGCCGCCGAGCGAGGTGCTGATGCTGCTCAGCGCGGTATTAACGATGGTGATATCCAACTGCACGACGCCGAGGCCGAGGCTCGTGGCGGCAAGCGCCAGCGCCGCGGCAAGAGGCGAACGGGATAACGCGCTGTCAGAGCCGGCTTGTTCCGGCTGCCTTGTGTTGAGCGAAGTCGTTTGCATTGATCACACTCGGTTGTCTGTGAGATTTTGATGGCTCAGACCAGCCCGTTTTGCGATTATCATTCGATGCCAATCGAATGCTTGGAGCCGCGAGACGATCTTTCGTCCCGTCGCGGCGATGCCTTTCGCTTGGGCTTAGTGGTGTCCAGACAACCTATGTCCCGCGACTGAATCGGTCTTGCAGAAACACTACGGTCTTGGCCGAAGTATTCGTGCTTGGCACTGCGTCCTCATCGGCGTAGGAGAAACGCATGGATACGGGACCCAAAATCGCCCAAGTCGCGGCACTCATCGGCGATCCGGCGCGCGCCAACATGCTCAGTGCGCTGATGGATGGCCGAACGCTGACCGCCTCGGAGCTCGCCTATGTGTCTGGCGTGGCGCCGCAGACAGCGAGTGGCCATCTTGCGAAACTCAGCGACGCCGGATTGCTTGTGCTCGCAAAGCAGGGCCGACGACGATATTTTCGCTTGGCCTCTCCCCACGTCGCACGCGTGCTGGAAAGTCTCATGGTGGTGGCGCAGGACGGCCCCGCCCGGCAGCGCAATCTCTGGCGCGGCGGAGAGACGCTCCGACACGCGCGGACGTGCTATGACCACATGGCCGGCCGCATCGCTGTCGCGATCGCCGACCGGTTGGTCCAACAGTCGTTCATTCTGCTCGACGAGGATGGCGGACAACTCACCGATGCCGGTCGGTCATTCTTCGATGAGTTAGGCGTCGATCTTCGCCTCGCCTCCAAGCGCCGGGTGTTCTGTCGCCCCTGTCTCGACTGGAGCGAGCGCCGGCCGCATCTGGCCGGGGCGCTCGGCGCTGCCATTCTTCATCACGCTCTTGAGCACGATTGGGTCGAGCATGTCAGGGATAGCCGTGCACTCGTCGTGACTCCTTTTGGAGTTAGAGATCTCGCCACAGCGTTCGGCATCGAGGGCGCACTCCCGAGGGATGGACGCGAAGGGCAGGTTGCATCATCGTCCAGAGGCCGGGTAGCGGTTCTCTCGGATTGAGTCAGCTCCAACGCGTCCAATACCCGGAGCCGGCGGACCGGGACGAAGCCAGGAACGCCTGGTAGGCGGGGAAGTCATGGACAACCTGCGCACGAAGCGTCAGGCGAGCGGTCGAGATCGTTGGAATGTCAGGGGGCATTGGCCCTACGCTTCTCCGAAGCTTCGGGAGACTCCCTTCGCGCTGGTCTGAAAGGGTCGCCTGCCACCCGAAGCCCGGCAGGGCGCAGGGTGGCGGAGAGGGAGGGATTCGAACCCCCGATAGGCTTGCACCTATGCCGCATTTCGAGTGCGGTGCATTCAACCACTCTGCCACCTCTCCGATGGCCCGGGTGATTTGCGCCACCCGCGGTCGGGGCGTGTTCTAGGCGAGGATGGCGGGACAGACAAGGCGCTGCAATAATATTTCCGTCACTCCCGCCTCGCCCCGTCAAAGCACCGGGGCAGCGGGAGAAAGCGCGCGGAAACAAAGCGCTAGCGGAACGGTTCTGGTTCGATCGGCGCGCAAGCGAACCAGCCGCAGCAGGAGCGGGCCATGGAGCACGTGACGATTCGAACCAATGGTGCGGCGTTCCACGTCGCGCGGACCGGCACTGGGAGACCGCTGCTGCTGTTGCACGGCTGGCCGGAATTCTGGCTGACCTGGAAGCCGGTCATGGCGCGGCTCGCCGGCCGCTACGCCCTGATCGCTCCCGACCTGCGCGGCTTCGGCGACAGCGACAAGCCGCACGGCGCCTATGGCCCCGATCAGCATACCGACGACATGCTGGCGCTGCTGGACGCGCTCGGCGTCGACAAGGCCGGCGTGGTCGGCCACGACGTCGGTGGCGCCGTGATGCAGCCCCTCGCCCGCAAGGCGCCCGAGCGCATCGCCGGACTGTTCTTCTTCGATTTCGTCTATCCCGGCATCGGACCGCGGATGGCCGCGCCCGACCGGCTGAACCACATCTGGTACCAGTCGTTCCACCAGATGGAGATGGCGCCCGCGCTGGTCGGCGCCAACAGAGACAGCTGCCGCACCTATATCGGCCATTTCCTGCACCACTGGTCGCACCGCAAGGTCGCGTTCGACGACGTGATCGAGGATTTCGCCGACAACTTCTTCAAGCCCGGCAATCTCGCCGGCGGCTTTGCGCATTATCGCGCATCACATGCGGCGCGCGTGAAGATGATGCAGGGCGAAGCCCCCGCGCTGCCGCCGATCACTGTTCCGACCTGCATCCGCTGGGCCGAGCACGACCCGCTGTTTCCCTATGCCTGGACCGACCGATTGGGCGAGACCTTCTCCAATCTGGACCTCGAGATGTTTCCCGATGTCGGGCATTTCCCGCATCGCGAGGACCCCGACCGCGCGGCCGCCGAGATCGCCGGCTTCTTCGAGCGGATCAATTGGAGGTAGAAGTGGTGGGACCGCCAGGACGCGACAAAAACTGGCGGTCCCGTGCCGCTTCTTAATATTGCTGGCCGGGAAGTGCGGCTTCGCCGGTCGGCGGGAGCGACACGGGCCACGGTAGCGAGCGACGTCGAAACGGCAACGCGAACCCGATCTTAACCTAACCGATCAACCTTACCGTGCGTAATCCGCGGCCGCTGGATCTGCGGATGGAGGTGCCCCGGATTTCGCGGAGCCTGTCATCGGGCGCGCATTCGCGCGACCCGTTGGCTGCATCCGGGCTACGCATGCTTACCTCCCCTTGAAAAGGGGAGGTCGCTTTGCTCGCCAGAGCAAAGCGGGTGGGGATCTGCTCTCTCCGCAAACAGCATCGCCTGCGGCTGACCCCCATCCCGACCTTCCCCCTTTCAGGGGGAAGGTCGAAGGCAGACCGTAGCCCGGATGGAGCGCGCACGAACGCTGCAGCCCGCGCGGCTCAGGCATCGGCCTTCCTGGCTTTTTTGGCCTTTTTCTCGTTCTTTTCGTTCTCGTCGTGCTTGTCTTTCTTCTCGTCCTTGCCGTTATCCCGCTTGCGATTGGTGTAGCGGGCATTGCCAAGCCCGGTTCCGATCGTCAGCACGCCCCAGCGCGCGACGTCCTGCATGAACGGGACCTCGGCCAGCCCCTGCACCACGCCGTCATTATGCATCACGATCGCGGTGTCATGATCGCCGATCTGCGGGATCGCCTCGACCAGACTCGCCGGCAAGTTGAACTTGCTGCTCTCCCAATTGCCGGGCAGGTTCTGCGCCCCCTTTTCGATCGATCCGTCCTCATTGATGACGCCGGGACAGGCGATGCCGATGAACGGCGCGAGTTTGAGATTCTCCTTCTCGGCGGCGGCGATCAACTCCTTCAGCATCTTCACCAGCCGCTTCACCGCGCCTTCGCGCGTCGGCTCGTCATCGGCGTGGCGCCACAGCTCCGATTTCCAGACTGCCGCCTTGGAGAGATCGGGCGCCTTCTTCCAGCGCGTCTCGACCACGCCGCAGCGGATATTGGTGCCGCCGATGTCGACCGCGAGGACGCCGTCATGGGCCTCGAAAATCCACGATGGCGCGAGATGCAGCGTGCCGATCAGGCCGGCATCATCGGGGTGAAAGCGGATCGGCACCATGTCGACCTTGAAATCCTCTGACTTCAGGATGATCTCGGTGCGCGCGATGGCGAGCTCGCCGAGCCTGGAGTCGCGGAAGCCGCCGCCGACCACGATGCGCTCGGTCTTGGCCCAGGCCTTGGTGTTGAGGAAGCGCCGCGTCACATGGGCGAGCTCCTGGGCAAACTCCTCGATCGCGCTGTGCACGACAGCGGAGGCCTCGGTGTCGTCGCCGACCAGCAGCTCATCGAGCTTCTTCTTGCTGATCTTGTCCGACGGCTCGTCGCCGAACGGATCCTCGTCCGACTTGCGCAGCGGCTTGCGCCAGCGGTCGAGGATCTTGCGGAACGCGCCCTTGGAGGCGCGATCGCCGAGAAAGCCCTCGTCGTCCTTCAGCTCGATGTTGAAGCTGTCGATGTCGACAGACGGCAGCCGCGCGGCACCGTGGTGCGCGATGCCCGTGGTCAATCCAGTGTCTTCGGCCATTTGCCCGTGCCTGCCCGCTTGAGGGTCCCAGAACTATTTCTTGAGCATGATCTTTTCGGAAAACCGCTTCACACTTTTCCGGATCATGCGGTAACGGCCGGGAACTCAAATGGTTGCGTCCCGCGCTCGGGCACTCGGCCTGCGCGGGACGCAATTTTCGCGAGAGACGTCAGGCGGCCTTCACCCCGTAGCGCGCCGCAGGCGTGCTGCGCGACAGGTTCGGCATCAGCTTCTGGCGGGCTGACTCATAGGCCTGCCAATCGGCGGCATCCGGTAGCGCAGGCACGGTGATGACCTCGCCCTGATCGAGACCGGCGAGCGCGGCATCGACCATGTCCTCGGCCTTCATCACGATCTCGCCGGGCAAATGCTCGACCGGCGTGCCGGCCACGTTCCAGAACTCGGTCGCGGTGGCCCCCGGCAGCACGGCCTGGACCCGAATGTTCTTGTCCTTGAGCTCATGCTGCAGCGACTGCGTGAGCGCGAGCACGAAGGCCTTGCTGCCGCCGTAGACGCCGTTGAGAATTTCGGGCGCGACGCCGACGATCGAGGCGATGTTGACGATGGTGCCGTTGCCGTGCGCGACGAAGCCCGGCACCGCCGCATAGGTCAGGCGCATCAGCGCGTCGACATTGAGCGCGATCAAGTCGCTCATCTTGTCGACATCGGACGCGAGCAGCGGCGCGGTCGCACCGACGCCCGCATTGTTCACCAGCACGCTGATGCCGGTATTGCTGCGCAGAATGGATTCGATCCGTGACACGTCGCCGCGCTTGCTGAGGTCGGCGGCAACGATCTCGATCGATCGGCCCGTCTCCGCCGACAGACGCCTGGCAAGCCCATCGAGGCGCTCGCGGTTGCGTGCGACGAGGATCAGATCGTAGCCACGCCGTGCGAGCCGGTCCGCGTAGATGGCACCGATTCCGGACGACGCACCGGTAACGAGCGCCGTTCCTTTGGCTGACTTGGTCATGTTGGTCTCCTGTTTGACCCGAACGGCCGGTTTTGGCCGCTGTTCAGGTTCTACAGGCGCCCTTGCATGTCTCAAATGTCGTATATACACCTTTTTAGGACACGTATCGTGGCTGGAGGGCTCCATGCAGGAGATCGGCTTCGTCGTCTTCCCGGGCTTCCAGGTGATGGGCTTCACCGCCATCACCGCCTTCGAGATCGCCAATCTGGTGGCCGGTGAAAACTTCTACTCGGTCACTCTGCTGTCCGAGAATGGCGGCCCGGTGCGGTCATCCGCGGGCTTCAATGTCGAGACCGAAGCGTTCAGCGAGCGCAGCTTCGACACGCTGTTCGTCGGCGCGGGCACCGAGCTGCATCCGGCGTCACCGAAGCTGACCGACTATGTTCGCCGCGCCCTGACGGCGTCACAGCGCATCGCCGCGCCCTGCGTCGGCGCCTTCTCGCTCGCCGAAGCCGGCCTGCTCGACGGCCGGCGCGTCTCCACGCATTGGCAATACGCCGCCGAGCTGCAGGCGCGCTTTCCCAAGCTAAAAGTCGAGCAGGACCGCATCTACATCGTCGACGGACCGATCTGGACCTCCGCCGGCATGACCGCAACGATCGATCTGGCGCTGGCGATGGTCGAGCATGACCTCGGCGTCGAGGTCGCCCGTTCGGTGGCGCGCAAGCTCGTCGTCTATCACCGCCGCACCGGCGGACAGTCGCAGTTTTCGGCGCTGCTCGAGCTCGACCCGAAATCCGACCGCATCCAGAACGCGCTCAATTACGCCAAGGCGCATCTGCGCAACGAGCTCTCGGTCGAGGAGCTGGCCGCCGTCGCACGACTCAGCCCGCGCCAGTTCAGCCGCGCCTTCCGTTCAGAGACCGGCCAGTCGCCGGCCAAGGCGATCGAGCATCTCCGCGTCGAGGCGGCGCGCGAATTGATCGGTGACGGCCGCCATTCGATGGACGAAATTGCTGGTGAGACCGGCTTTGCCGACCGCGAACGGATGCGGCGGGCGTTCTTGCGGGTGCTGGGCCAGCCGCCCCAGACCATCCGCCGCCACGCACGGGTCGCGGCACAGACCGCGGCCTGAGGGTCGATTCGGGCCAAAACCATGCCAAACCCTTCATTTTTGGCCGGTTTTTGCCCTGCTTTACCTTGACTCTCGGTCGTTTGCGGCTATAAGTCCCCCCATCCGGCGCGGGGATTTCTCGCGCCGATCGTTTTTGTGCGGACCATTTGGGAATTCATTCCCTTCGCACGAGACACGCAACCCATAGCGACTGAACAAAAAGCCGACCCGGGCGAACCGTCCGAGGCCGGGATCGAACACGAAGGAATCAAACGATGTTCGCAGTCATCAAAACCGGCGGCCGGCAGTACCGTGTCGTTCCGAATGATGTACTCGAGATAGGCAAGATCGCCGGCGATGTCGGCACGATCGTGCAGCTTGGCGAAGTTCTGGTGCTCGGCGGTGACACGCCGGTGCTGGGAACGCCCACCGTGGCAGGCGCGTCCGTTGCAGCCGAAGTGCTGCAGCACAAGCGCGGCGCCAAGGTGATCGCGTTCAAGAAGCGTCGCCGCAAGAATTCACGCCGCAAGCGCGGCTATCGCGACGAGCTCACGGTGCTTCGCATCACCGAGATCCTCGCCGATAACGCCAAGCCGACCGTCGGCCCGCGGCCGAAGAAGGAAAAGGTCGCAGCGCCCGCCGATGGCGAGGACGCCGCGCCGAAGGCGGCCAAGAAGAAGGCGCCCGCAAAGGCGCCGGCCGCCAAGAAGGCTCCGGCCAAGAAGGCCGCGGCCAAGGCTTAAGAAGAAGTGATCGTCGCGCTTTCAGATGTGAAGCGTGACAAAACGTGAAATGATTCCGTCAAGGAATTGATCTAGAGATCAAAGCGAAGTCGGAGACGAGCTATGGCTCACAAAAAAGCAGGCGGTTCATCGCGCAACGGACGTGATTCCAAGGGCAAGCGCCTTGGCATCAAGGCGTTCGGTGGCGAGCGCGTGATCCCCGGAAACATCATCGCGCGTCAGCGCGGCACCACCTGGCATCCTGGCCTTAATGTCGGCATGGGCACCGATCATACTCTCTTTGCCAAGGTCGAGGGTCATGTCGAGTTCCGTGCCAAAGCCAACGGCCGCACATTCGTATCGGTTATTCCGATGGCAGAGGCGGCCGAGTAGACGGTGGACACACATGAGTCCGCCGGGTCCTGTTGAACCGGCGGAGTCGCAAAGGGCTCCAAGGGGAGGCGGGATGACCGGCCTCCCCTTTTTGTTGCGCGCGTTCCAGTTCGACCGCGTGTGACGTTCCAAGCGTTGCGTACAGATTTTTTCGCATCACAGGAGCTCGACATGTTGCAGGACATCCCGACGCCGACCTTGCGCGAGGCAAGAGCTTGCGTCCTCGAGACCGAACGGCTGACATTGCGCAAGCCGACGCTCGCGGACGTAAAAGCAATCGCACGCCTCGCCAATGACCGCCGCATCGCGGAGAACACCCGCCGCCTGCCGCATCCCTATACCCACGACGACGCCATCGACTTCGTGCGCGCGCTCGGCGCCGGCGGACGCGAGACCGTTTTCCTGATCGAGAACAGCCACACGCCGATCGGCATGGTCGGCATCGACTGGCGCGAGGAGACATCGGCCGAACTCGGCTACTGGCTCGGCGTCGACTATTGGGGCCAGGGCTTCGGCACCGAGGCCGCGCGCGCCGTGATCGATTACTTCTTCGAGGAATTCGATCTCGACCAGCTGATCTCGGGCGCCCGCGTCGTCAATCCGTCGTCGCGCAACATCCTCGAGAAGTGCGGCTTCCAGTGGGGCGGCGTCGAACTGCACCGCTTCGAGGCGCTGGGCTCATCGAGCCCGGTCGACTGCTTCCGCCTGTCGCGCGGCGTCTGGACGTCGCTGAAGCGCTGGAACAACTCGACCCGGCGGGAGAGCTGAGACTTTTGGCTTCACCCTCCCCTGGAGGGGGAGGGTCGTTGCGCATGAAGCGCAGCGGAAGGCGCAACGGGGTGGGGTGATCTCTCCACTCGGGCACCGTTGGATGAGGAGAGACCTTCACCCCACCCCGCCGCTCATTGCATTCGCGTCGACCCTCCCCCTCCAGGGGAGGGTAAAACATCACGCCGGCGGATTGATCGCGGAATCCATGCGTCCAAGCTGTTGCTCGCGGACGAAGATGTAGAGGCCGGCCGCGATGATAACAGCGGCACCGATGATGGTAGCCCAGGACGGCACGTCGCCGAACACCACGAAGCCGAAGATCACCGCCCAGACGATCATCGAATACTGGTACGGCACCACCACGCTCGCCGGCGCGAGCTTCAGCGAACGATTGACGCAGAGCAGCGCGGCGACCGAAATGATGCCGGCGGTGAAGAACAGCACGAGGCTGCCGGCTGACGGCGTCACCCAGCCGAACGGCGAGAGCACGAGGCCCAGGATGAAGGTGCCGCCGAATTGCGATGTCGCAAGCACGATATCGGGGGTCGCGCGCAGCGAGCGCGTGATCAGCATCAGCACCGCGAACGACAGGCTGCCGCCGAGCGCGATCATTGCCGGCCAGCTGATGGTCTGCGCCGACGGCCGGAGCGCGATCAGCACCCCGCAGAAGCCGACCAGGATCGCGGTCCAGCGCCGCCAGCCGATATGCTCGCCGAGCAGGCCCGACATCGCTGTGACGAAGATCGGTCCGGCGAGGTAGTAGGTGATGACGTCGGCAAGCGGCAGATAGACGGTCGCCAGGAAGAACGCCGCAACTTCCACGGTCGACAGCGTGACGCGCAGCAATTGCAGCCACGGCCGTTCCAGATGCAGGAAATCCGCGCGCCGTTGCCACACGATCGGCAGCAGCACGAGCAGCGCCGCGCAGGCGCGCAGCCACAACAATTGCCCGACCGAATAGGTGGCGACGATGAATTTGCCCATCGCGTCGCCGAACGAGAACATGAAGATCGACAGCAGCATCAACCCGATGCCGGCGAGCCGCGCCGATCGGTCGTCGTAGGAGGACAGCTTTGCGAACAGGCTCATGAATCGACTTGCGCTCTTGTTCTCGAGTCGTCCGGTTTTAAAGACGTGGATGCCCGGGACAAGCCCGGGCATGACGAATTGAACGGATTGCCGCACCTGCGCCGCTGCGATACCGGTAGCTGATCCCGGCAACAAAAAGAGCAGGAAACGCCGCATGAGCGACTTCGACCCCACCCAGCATCGCATGGTCCCGGCGCAGCGCTGGTTCGAGGATTTCGTGCTCGGCGAGCGCTTCGTGATTCCGAGCCGGACCCAGACCTCGGCGGTGTTCGCGGCGTTCCAGACCGCCAGCGGAGACACCCATCCGATCCATTACGACGTCGAATATTGCCGCACGCACGGCATGCCAGATCTGCTCGCCCACGGCTTCCAGACCCTGGTGCACACCGCACCCGGCGCCGGATTGTTTCCCTATGTCGTGGAGGAGTCGCTGATCGGCTTCCTCGAGCAATCGAGCAAGTTCCTGAAACCGGTCTATGCCGGCGATACCATCTACCCCGCGCTGGAGGTGACCGAGCTGTCACCGGGCAAGACCACCGGCGTCGTGACGCTGCGCTCGACCGTGCACAACCAGCGCCGCGAGCTGGTGCTGGAGGGGATGCAGAAATTCCTGGTCCGCCGCCGGCCGACTTAGCCGCTGGGGCCGCAAAAAGGCCCGAAAATTAAGGCTTTTCGCTGAAGTCAGGACGCTTCCGGGTTGCCGCAAAGGCCGCCCTGCCCTAACTAGAGCGGATCATGAAATTCCTCGATGAAGCCAAGGTCTATATTCGCTCTGGCGACGGCGGCAACGGCTGCGTCGCGTTCCGGCGCGAGAAGTTCATCGAGTTCGGCGGTCCGTCCGGCGGCAATGGCGGCCGCGGCGGCGACGTCATCATCGAGTCCGTCGACGGGCTGAACACGCTGATCGACTACCGCTACCAGCAGCACTTCAAGGCGCAGAAGGGCACCAATGGCATGGGCAAGGACCGCCATGGCGCCAACGGCAAGTCGATCGTGCTGAAAGTGCCGGTCGGCACCCAGGTGTTCGACGAGGACCGCGAGACCTTGCTGCACGACTTCACCGAACTCGGCGAAACCTTCGTGCTGGCCAAGGGCGGCAATGGCGGCTTCGGCAACGCGCATTTCAAATCCTCCACCAACCGCGCGCCGCGCAACGCCAATCCCGGCGCGCCCGGCGAAGAGCGCTGGATCTGGCTGCGGCTGAAGCTGATCGCCGATGCCGGCCTGGTCGGCCTGCCCAACGCCGGCAAATCGACCTTCTTGTCGGTGGTCAGCGCGGCACGGCCGAAGATCGCCGACTATCCCTTCACCACGCTGCATCCGCAGCTTGGCGTGGTGAATTTCGGCGGCCGCGAATTCGTGCTCGCCGACATCCCCGGGCTGATCGAAGGCGCGCATGAAGGCGCCGGGCTCGGCGACCGCTTCCTCGGCCATGTCGAGCGCTGCCGCGTGCTGCTGCATCTGGTCGATGCGACCTGCGAGCATGCCGGCAAGGCCTATAAGACGGTGCGCACCGAGCTCGAAGCCTATGAGGGCCATCTCGCCGACAAGATCGAGATCGTCGCGCTCAACAAGATCGACGCGGTCGCGCCCGACGAACTGAAGAAGCAGAAGGACCGCCTCAAGCGGGCGGCGAAGAAGACGCCGCTGTTGCTGTCAGGCGCGACCGGCGAAGGCGTGCAGGATGCGCTGCGCGCGCTGGTCGACGTGATCGGCGAGGCGCCGGTGTCCAACAAGGCCAAGGGCCAGGCGGAGCCGTGGGCGACGCCGGTGCCGCAGGGTTGAACGGCACAAGCCGCGCAACGCCTGGACTTCCCAAGCCACATTGTGGCGTCTATTGCTTCCACCTTCCTGCCAGACCAAATCCATGAAACGCCCCGCGCTCAAGAACTTTCGCCGCATCGTCGTCAAGGTCGGCTCATCGCTGCTGGTCGACTCGCAGGCCGGCGAGGTGCGCGCGTCCTGGCTCGCCGCGCTGGTCGAGGACATCGCAAAGCTCCACAAGCGAGGCTGCGAGGTCATGGTGGTGTCGTCGGGCTCGATCGCGCTCGGCCGCAGCCGCCTGAAGCTGCCGCGCGGCCCGCTGAAGCTCGAAGAGAGCCAGGCTGCCGCAGCGGTCGGCCAGATCGCGCTGGCGCGGATCTGGTCGGAGGTGCTCGGCCATCACGGCATCGGCGCCGGACAGATCCTGGTGACACTGCAGGACACCGAGGAGCGCCGCCGCTATCTCAACGCGCGCTCGACGATCGCAAAGCTGCTGGAATGGGGCGCGGTGCCCGTGATCAACGAGAACGACACGGTCGCGACCACCGAGATCCGCTATGGCGACAATGATCGCCTCGCCGCCCGCGTCGCCACCATGGCGAGCGCGGATCTTCTGATCCTGCTGTCCGATATCGACGGCCTCTACACCGCGCCGCCCGCGCTCGATCCCGACGCCAAGCTGATCCCGGTGGTCGAAAGCATCACCTCGGAGATCGAGGGGATGGCCGGCTCGGCCGGGTCCGAATTGTCGCGCGGCGGCATGACCACCAAGATCGAAGCCGCGAAGATAGCGACCACGGCCGGCACCCATATGCTGATCGCGTCCGGCAAGATCGAGCATCCGCTTGCTGCGATCGCCGATGGCGGCCGCTGCACCTGGTTCCTGACCCCCGCCAATCCCGTCACCGCGCGCAAGCGCTGGATCGCCGGCTCGCTCGAACCGAAGGGCACCTTGACCATCGATGCCGGCGCGGTCGCGGCGCTGCGCGCCGGCAAGAGCCTGCTGCCGGCCGGCGTGATCCGGGTCGACGGCCAGTTCGCCCGCGGCGATGCCGTGGTGGTGCGCGGCCCCGACACCCATGAGATCGGCCGCGGCCTGGTCGCCTACGACGCCGAGAACGCCGAGAAGATCATGGGCCGCTCCTCGCCCGACGTGATGACCATTCTGGGCATCAGCGGCCGATCCGAGATGATCCATCGCGACGACCTCGTGATCGGCCCGGCCGGGGCGATCCCGCCCAAATAGGCCCAAATAACCTGCTGGGCCGAGCGGACGGCCTGCCGCCCACCTGCCATGCCGGTTCCGCGCCTCGCCACCCTTCAATTGCCATGCTAGAACATGGCCTTAGTCCAAAGCTGGTAGTTTCATGAGCGCCCCCCTGAAGGCGATCGACGGCAACGCCGATCTCACCGCCCTGATGACCGACCTCGCCGCCAAGGCGCGCGCCGCCGCGCGCGTGCTGGCGCTGGCGCCGCCGGAGCGGAAGGACCGGGCGCTCGCCGCAATCGAACGCGCGATCCGCGCCAACGCGCCGGCCATCCTCGCCGCCAATGCCGAGGATGTCGCCGAGGCGCGCGCGAGCGGCATGAGCTCTGCCTTCGTCGACCGCCTGACGCTGACGCAGGCGCGCGTCGCCGGCATGGCCGATGGCGTTGCGACCGTGCGCGAGATCATCGATCCGGTCGGCGCCGTGACCGAAAGCTGGCAGCGGCCGAACGGCATGACCATCGAACGCGTCCGCGTGCCGCTCGGGGTCATCGGCGTGATCTTCGAGAGCCGCCCCAACGTCGCCGCCGACGCCGGCGTGCTGTGCCTGAAGTCCGGCAACGCCGTGATCCTGCGCGGCGGCTCCGACAGTTTCCGCTCCTGCCGCGCGATCCATGATTGCCTGGTGCAGGGCCTGCGTGAAGCCGGCCTGCCCGAGGCCGCGATTACCCTGGTGCCCACCCGTGACCGTGCGGCCGTCGGCCTGATGCTGACGGGATTGAACGGCGGCATCGATGTGATCGTGCCGCGCGGCGGCAAGAGCTTGGTCGCACGCGTCGAGGCGGAGGCACGCGTTCCGGTGTTCGCGCATCTCGAAGGCGTCAACCACATCTACGTCGATGCCAGCGCCAGGCTCGATATGGCCAAGGCGGTCGTATTGAACGCCAAGATGCGCCGTCCCGGTGTCTGCGGCGCCGTCGAGACCCTGCTGGTCGATCGCAAGGCCGCCGGGACGCAGCTGAAACCGCTGGTCGAGCTCTTGATCGATGCCGGTTGCGAGGTGCGCGGCGACGACGTCGTGCAGGGCGTCGATGCCCGGGTGAAGCCCGCATCCGACGAGGACTGGGACACCGAATATGAGGACGCGATCATCTCGGCGAGGATCGTCGACGGTCTCGATGAAGCGATTGCGCATATTCAAAATCACGGCTCGCATCACACCGATGCGATCGTGACGGAGGATGCCGCTGCCGCGCAAAGATTTCTCAACGAGGTCGATTCGGCGATCGTGCTGCACAACGCCTCGACCCAGTTCGCCGACGGCGGCGAGTTCGGCTTCGGCGCTGAGATCGGAATTGCTACCGGCAAATTCCACGCCCGCGGGCCTGTCGGTGCCGAGCAGCTGACGAGCTTCAAGTACCGCGTCCACGGCACCGGGCAGACGCGGCCGTGATCATTGTCGCACGCGCACGGTAAGCCATTGCAGCAAGCATCGAGCGTGTCGTTATCCGCAGCCCAGGCGCTTCCGTTCTATACCAACGGCATGCGCATCGGGCTGCTTGGCGGCTCGTTCAATCCACCGCACGCCGCGCATCGCGCCATCAGCCTGTTCGCGCTCAAGCGCCTGCAGCTGGACCGCGTGTGGTGGTTGCTGACGCCGGGCAATCCGCTGAAGAACCATGATGGCCTGCACGCGCTTGCCGAGCGCGCCGAGGCCGCGCGCCGCGCTGCTGATGATCCGCGCATCGACATCTCCTGTCTCGAAGCTGTCATTGGCGTCAGCTACACTGTGGACACGATCATCCACTTGCGCCGCCGTGTCTCCGGCGTGCACTTCGTCTGGATCATGGGCGCTGACAATCTCGCGCAATTTCATCGCTGGAAAGATTGGCGGCGCATCGCGTCCGATGTGCCGATTGCCGTGATCGACCGTCCGCCCCAAAGCTTCCGCGCCCTTGCCGCACCGGCGGCGCAGGCGCTCGCGCGCTATCGCATGCCCGAAAATCAGGCGACACGGCTGGCCGACCAGCAGGCGCCGGCCTGGGTGTTCCTGACAGGAATGAAATCCAATCTGTCTTCGACCGGACTTCGGAACCCGGACGGGAGCTGGAGAACGGCATGAAGCGCAAAAGGGTTACTGGAATATTGAAACCATTAACCCCACATGCGTAGTATGGCGCGTGGGGCCGAGGATTCGGCACCCGCGATACAGTGAAAGGAATGGTCCCTGGCCACATCTGTATTGTCAAAGTCTGTTTTACCCAAGGTTCCAAAGACTGCGCGTAAAACATCGACCAAAACCGCGGCCTTGCAGGCGCAACCGGACGCCGACAAACCGGATGCCAACAAGACGCTGAGCCTGATCCTCTCCCGCCTCGAGGACATGAAGGCGGAAGAGACGGTCACCATCGACCTTCGGGGCAAATCCGCATATTCCGACTACATGATCGTCACCACCGGCCGGGTTAACCGGCACGTTGGCGCGATCGCGGAAAATGTGACGAAGAGCCTCAAGGAGAACGGGATCAAGAACATCCATGTCGAGGGCTTGCCCAACTGCGACTGGGTGCTGATCGATTCCGGCGAGGTGATCGTGCACGTGTTCAGGCCTGAGGTGCGCGAGTTCTACAACCTCGAGCGGTTGTGGACTCAGAACCCGGCGGTCGCGGCGGTCTAAGGGGGTTCGAAGCCGATGCGAATCGGCTGCAGCGCAGCTAGTCTGCGTTGATGCGCCTTGTCGTGATCTGCATCGGCCGTCTGAAACAGGGCCCTGAACGGGAGCTCGCCGAGCGTTACCGCGAGCGCTTCGAGGATATCGGCCGCAAGCTTGGGTTTCGCGGCCTCGATATCCACGAGATCGCGGAAAGCCGCGCGCGCGACACCGCCGCGCGCATTGCCGAAGAAGCCGCGGCGATCTCGGCGCTGCTGCCTGAGAAGCACGCGCTGGTCGCGCTCGACGAACGCGGCAAGAGCATCGACAGTGCGAGCTTTGCCCGGCAGCTCGGCCGCTGGCGCGACGAGGGAACAGCACATACTGTCTTCGTGATCGGCGGCGCAGACGGACTTTCGCCTGAATTGCAGCGCAAGGCTTTGTTGCGAATTGCATTCGGCTCCGCGACCTGGCCGCATCAAATGGTCCGCGTCATGCTTCTGGAACAGATTTATCGCGCCGCAACCATTTTGGCCGGCCACCCCTATCATCGCGCGTAAGGCGTGGTGACGGACAGTCGAAACCACTGAACTCACGCGAATGCAGCACAAGCGGGACACAGCTTCGTATTCGGCTTCGCATCTCGGCACCGCCGCGCGCCGCCGCCGGCTGCCGGCATCGCTGCCGCTGTCGATCGCCATGTTCGCCGCCTATCCGCTGGCCGCGGCGCACGCGCAAGCGACACCACCAGCGCAGCAATCCGCGCCACCGGCGCAGCAGGCCGCAACCGCGGAGACATCGCCCGATGCGATCAAGCAGCGCGAGCAGGAACTCGAGGCCGCGCGCGAGCAGCAGCGCAAGGCGACCGAGCTGCAGGAGAAGCTGAAGGCCGACATCGCCGCGATCGGCCAGGACCGCAGCAAGCTCAATCAGCAGTTGATCGATATTGCCGGCCAGGTCCGCGGCGTCGAGACGCGGATCGCGGACGCCGAGGCACGCCTGCAGCCGCTCGACGGCCGTGAGCGCGAGATCCGCGCCTCGCTCGATTCACGCCGCTCCGAGGTGATCGAGGTGCTGGCCGCGCTGCAGCGTGCCGGACGACGCACCCCGCCGGCGCTGCTGGTGCGGCCCGAGGATGCGCTGCAATCGCTGCGCACCGCGATGCTGCTCGGCGCCGTGGTGCCGGAGTTGCGCGTCCGCGCCGAGAAGCTTGCGACCGATCTCGGCGAGCTGGTGGCGTTACGCAAGACCATCTCGACCGAGCGCGACGCGCTGGCGGCCGACCGCGACAAGCTCAGGGAAGACCAGACCCGGCTGGCGGCGCTGGTCGACGAACGGCAGCGGCAGCAGAGCGCGGCCGAAAAGGACATGGAGGCCGAAGGCGCCCGCGCCATCGCGCTGTCGAAGCAGGCCGACAATCTGCAGACCCTGATCGCCAAGATGGAGCAGGATCTCAAGAGCGCGGCCAAGGCCGCCGCCACCGCCAGCCTCCAGGGAGCGCCGGCGACGGTTAACGGCAAGCCGAATCTGGGGGCGCTCAAGGACCCGGCCCGCATGAGCCCGGCGGTCGCTTTCGCCTCGGCCAAAGGCCTGTTCTCCTATCCCGTGAATGGCACCAAGATTCGCGAATTTGGCGGTTCCGACGGCGCGGGGGGCGTACAAAAAGGCATTTCTTTGGCAGCCAAGCCGGGCGCGCAGGTCACAACCCCGTGTGACGGCTGGGTTGTTTACGCTGGTCCTTTCCGCAGCTATGGACAACTCTTGATCCTCAATGCCGGGGGCGGGTATCATGTCCTGATCGCCGGGATGGAGCGTATTTCGGTAAACATCGGCCAGTTTGTACTTACGGGGGAGCCGGTTGCGACCATGGGGTCGACGTCCCAAGTTGCATCCATTCTCGCGACAAATGCGAGCCAGCCAGTGCTCTATGTCGAGTTCCGGAAAGACGGCACTCCAATTGATCCAGGTCCATGGTGGGCCGCAAATGAAGGCGAAAAGGTTCGCGGATGATGCGCAAGACTTCGGTAATTCTCCTTAGCGCCGCCACCGGCGCGGCCCTGACGCTTTTCGTCACGCAGCCCCGCGCTGTGCTGATGGGATCGAGCGCGCGCGCCGCGACGTCGGACACCTATCGCCAGCTCAATCTGTTCGGCGACGTGTTCGAGCGGGTGCGCAGCGACTATGTCGAGAAGCCCGATGACAGCAAGCTGGTCGAGTCCGCGATCTCCGGCATGCTGTCCGGCCTCGACCCGCACTCGAGCTACATGGACGCCAAGAGCTTCCGCGACATGCAGGTGCAGACCCGCGGCGAGTTCGGCGGCCTCGGCATCGAGGTCACGATGGAAGACGGCCTGATCAAGGTGGTCTCGCCGATCGACGACACCCCGGCCTCGAAGGCCGGCATCATGGCCAACGACATCATCACGACCCTCGACGACGAGGCGGTGCAGGGCCTGACGCTGAACCAGGCCGTCGAGAAGATGCGCGGTCCGGTCAACACCAAGATCAAGCTCAAGATCATCCGCAAGGGCCAGGACAATCCGATCGACGTCACGCTGGTGCGCGACAACATCCGCGTCCGCTCGGTGCGTGCGCGCGTCGAGGCCGATGACATCGCCTATATCCGCATCACCACCTTCAACGAGCAGACCACCGAAGGCCTGAAGAAGGAGATCACCAATCTGCAGGGCCAGATCGGCGACAAGCTGAAGGGCTACGTCATCGATCTCCGCAACAACCCCGGCGGCCTGCTCGAAGAAGCGGTCACGGTGTCCGACTCCTTCCTGGAGCGTGGCGAGATCGTCTCGACCCGCGGCCGCAACGCCGAGGAAACCCAGCGCCGCGCCGCCCATCCGGGCGACCTGACCAAGGGCAAGCCGGTGATCGTGCTGATCAACGGCGGCTCGGCATCGGCCTCCGAAATCGTCGCCGGCGCGCTGCAGGACCACAAGCGGGCGACGCTGGTCGGCACCCGTTCGTTCGGCAAGGGCTCGGTGCAGACCATCATCCCGCTCGGCTCGGGCAATGGCGCGCTACGCCTGACCACCGCGCGCTACTACACGCCGTCGGGCAAGTCGATCCAGGCCAAGGGCATCGTGCCCGACATCGAGGTGCTGCAGGACGTGCCGGAAGAGCTGAAGGCGCGCACCGACACCAAGGGCGAAGCCTCGCTGCGCGGCCATCTGAAGAACGACGGCGACGAGAAGACCGGCTCGCAGTCCTACGTCCCGCCGGACGCCAAGGACGACAAGGCGCTGAAGATGGCCGACGACCTGCTGCACGGCATCAAGTCGACCTCGAGCGCACCAGCGGCGCCGGAGGCCGCGCGCGACAAGGCCGCGGTCGACAAGCCGGGCAACAAGGCCGCGAACTGATTTAATCCGATCGATTCGGCGAACAGGGCGGCCCGCGGGCCGCCCTTTCTGCTTTCGGTGTCCACCCGTAACCGTGCTTTGCCGGCAGGCCGGCGCGCGGGATTGCACCGCATCGTGCTATCGTTCGCGCTGTTGATTCGGGGAGGGTCATGGCAGAAGCGGCCGACGAACTGAGCACGCCGCTTGGGCAGACGACCGTGGGCAGGACGCGCCGGTTTCGCCTGCCATTCACGGCGATGCAGGCGTTCGCCGTACTGCTCGGGCTCGTGCTGGTCGGCTTTGTCGGCATCGCGCTGTTCAACAACAACCCGCTCGGGGGCGAGCCGATCGCCCGTGTCACGCTCCGCAATCCTCCGCCCGCCGCCGCTGACGACAAGCACGCGCCAGCCGCCCAGGCGGCGGCCGAACCGGCGGCCAAATCCGCCGCCAAGGCCCCGGCCGCAGCCAGCGACGCGAGAACCGTCACCATCATCGACGGCTCCAGCGGCAAGCGCCAGGACGTGGTGATCGGCGCCGGCGATCCGGGCGACAAGGCCGACGGCGATACGCCGCCACTTGCGATGACTGGCATCGATCCGCGCCTGCTGGAAAAGTCACGCTACGGCATGATCCCGGTGATCGCCGACGGCCTGAAGCCGTTCACGGTCTACGCGGCCGAGGCTGACCGCGCCAAGGCCGCCCGGATGCCCGTGGTCGCCATTGTGGTCGCCGGCCTCGGCGTCGGCGCCGCCAAGACCACCGACGCCATCATGAAGCTGCCGCCGGCGGTGACGCTGGCCTTCACGCCCTATGGCTCCGATCCGGGCAAGCTTGCAGAACGTGCCCGGACCCAGCGTCACGAGATCCTGCTGCAGATCCCGATGGAGCCGTTCGACTATCCCGACAACGATCCCGGGCCGCAAACCCTGCTGACCACGCTGAGCAGCGAGCAGAACCTCGACCGCTTCTATTGGCACCTCAGCCGCCTGCAAGGCTATGCGGGGATCGCCAATTTCATGGGAGGCCGGTTCGTCGCGGCCGATCCCGTGATGCAGCCCATCGTCCGCGAAGCGGCCAAGCGCGGCCTGAGCTATTTCGACGACGGTTCCACCCCACGTAGCGTCGCGCAGACCCTCTCAGCGGGCCAGTCATTGCCGTTCGCCAAGGCCGATTTCGCCATCGACGCGTTGCCGACGTCGGCGGAAATCGACCGCGCGCTGGTCAAGCTGGAAACCATCGCTAAGGAACGCGGCACGGCGGTGGGCGTCGCCTCGGCGTTGCCGGTCTCGATCGAGCGGCTCGGCGCCTGGCTCAAGACACTGGACTCCAAGGGCATTATGCTTGTGCCATTGACAACGGCGATGCTGAAATCAAAATCGGGCTAAAGATTCAATCCGTTGGAGCAGCTTGAGACCTTGCCGTGGGGCCGGGTCGGGCGGCTCCAGAAAATGTGCGAGGTAGCGGCAGCATGGCACGTTATGAAGACCTGCCCTATCGAACCTGCGTCGGCATCATGCTGCTGAATACTGCGGGGCTGGTCTTCATCGGACGCCGCGCGGGCGGCATCGAGCATGTCGACGACGCGCATGTCTGGCAGATGCCGCAAGGCGGCGTCGATCCCGGCGAGGATACGTTTCAGGCGGCGCGACGCGAGCTCTATGAGGAGACCAGCATCAAGTCCGTGGAGAAGCTCGGCGAGGTCTCGGACTGGCTGATCTATGATATCCCGCGCACCGTCGCCGGCCGCGCCTGGAAGGGCCGCTATCGCGGACAGCGGCAAAAGTGGTTCGCGCTGCGCTTCACCGGCGATGAGAACGAGATCAACGTCGCCAATCCGGGCGGCGGCCACAAGGCCGAGTTCATCACCTGGCGCTGGGAGCCGATGAAGAATCTGCCGGGGCTGATTGTGCCGTTCAAGCGTCCGGTCTATGAGCGCGTCGTGAAGGAATTTGCCGGTCTGGCGGCCAAGTAGCCGACCGGGTCAACGCGCGACGTACCCACCGAATGTCATCAGATAAGCCCTATCGCCCCAATGTGGGCATCGCGCTGTTCAACGCCGACGGACGCGTGCTGATCGGCCACCGGATCAAGGACGATGGTCCGGAGATCGTGCTGCCCGGCCTCGAATGGCAGATGCCGCAGGGCGGCATCGACGCCGGCGAGGATCCGCGCCAGGCCGTGATGCGCGAATTGTGGGAAGAGACCGGGGCGGTCAACGCCGACTATCTCGGCGAGACCGACTGGATGACCTACGAATTCCCCGCCTATGACGGACCGGCATCGCACTGGCTCGCCAAGTTCCGCGGCCAGCGGCAGAAATGGTTTGCGCTGCGCTTCACCGGACGCGACGAGGAGATCGATCCATTGACGCCGCGCAACGGCCAGCCCGCCGAATTCAATCAATGGCGCTGGGAGCGCCTCGACCGCGTCGCCGAACTCGTGGTGCCGTTCCGCCGCGATGTCTATCGCGCGGTCGCGACCCGGTTCGCGGAATTCGCCGGCTGATCCTGCGGCGGTGTGCGCCGCGCGTCGCCCGGTGTCATGCCGTAGGTCGAACGGAAGACGCGATAGAAGGTCGCGATGCTGTCGAAGCCGCACGAGAACGCGATCTCGTCGATGCTGCGTTCCCGTATGGCATAGAGCGCACGCCTCGCCGCCTTCAACCTTGCCGCCGTCAGCGTCCGCGCAAATGACAGGCCGGTCGGCTCGAACAGCGCATGCAATTGCCGCAGTGAAATGCCGAGCTCGGCGGCAACCGCGGCCGGCGTGAGCGAGGCGCGATGCAGGTCGCGGAACAGAATTTCGCGGGCGGCATGAAGGTAGCCCGCGTGCAGCGCGGCACGGATCTCGTCCTGGCGTGGCCGCACGCGTCCGCGCGCGAGCAGCGCCAGGCGCACCATATGCGCAACGTCGTCGGCGAACTGCCCGGCTCGCGCGAGATCTCGCGTCATCGAGCGGAACATGGCGCCGACAAGCCGGGTCAGGCTCGCATCACGCGCCAGCGCGACCGGCGGCGCATCCTCGATCCGCGCGCCGAGCACGAGCTCGTCGGTGACCGGGATCTTGAGGCTGAAGAAGTCAAAGCCGTCGGTCCGTTCGGGTGTCGAGGCAAACGGAAGATTGGAGTGGCCGAACACCAGGTCGCCGTTGCGCACGAACTGGACACGATCGCGACCGATATTCATGTGGCCGGGGCCGCGCACCTGCCAGGCGAGATGCAGGCTGTTGCTCGGAACGCGCGCGATGTCGGATGCGGTCCGGCTGACGCGATAGGAGGAGGCCGACATTTGCGCAAGTACGGCACCGCCCACCGGCGTCGCCGAGAAGTGTCCGCGGAAATCGGCTCTCTTGTCGCGCTCGAGCTCGATCGTGACCCCGAACAGGCTCTTGCCGCGCACCTCGCACCAGTGCTCGAAACGGTCCTGCGGGCGGAGAGCATCGGTGGTGAAGGTCAGCACGGCAGCTTGTCCGTTATGTCAGGAATGAAATCGCGATGCGGTCGGGCCAAATCGTCATCGTGCTGCAGCTTGTCATTTGTGCACGATCCCTGCTGTAAGCTGCTTCACATATTTGCAGGTCGTTCGTTCGGGCCGACCGCGAAGAAGCGGACTTGTCGAGAAGAGGCGAGCCGCCGCAGCGTTTCTTCCTCATCGTCGGCAACCAATCGGCTCTGACCTGCGATATCGGCCGCGAGGATCGCTGCGACCTTGCGCTTCATGAGTACCAGCCCCCGAACCCAGATATGCCGGGGAGAATGCCGCCAGACGATCCCGCGCGCAATAAGCATTGAACGCTCGCCAGGGCGTGGCGAGCGTTGAATTATTCAAGCCTTCTCAGGCAATGATCGAAAAAGTGTGAGCTGTTCCACTAAGGGGGTCGGCTCACTCGACATGGCGGCGCGATCGCCGGTCGGCAACCGCGCCTTAGTGCATAGCCGTCGTGTTGAGCTCTTGCTGGATGCTCTTGAAGTGGTCGAGCCGCTCGATCGCGTGGTCGAGCTCGGAGCCCTCCTTCTCGGCGAGCTTCTCCTGCATCTCGTTGATCGTCTCGGCGAACTTCGCGCGATCGATGTCCGCAAGCGCGGTCGCGACGTCGGCGAGCACGGTGAGGCCCTTGTCCGACACCTCGGCAAGCCCGCCGAGCACGATCACCTTCTCGCGCTTGCCGGCGGTCGTGATCGTCAGGATCCCCGGACGAACCGTGGCGATGACCGGAGCGTGTCCAGCGAGCACACCGAAATCACCCTCCACACCGGGGACGTCAACCTGATCGACCTCGCCGGAGAAGGCGAGCTTTTCGGGAGAGACGAGATCGAAGTGGAAGGTGGCCATGGTGTTTCCGTTCTTTGCGCTGTCACCCGCGGGCTCGACCCGCGGGTCCATCAGTCAAAATACTTCACGTGCGATGGATCGCCGGATCAGGTCCGGCGATGACGACATCCCAAAGCTTAAGCGGCTTCGGCCGCCAGCTTCTTGCCCTTCTCGACGGCTTCTTCGATGGTGCCGACCATGTAGAACGCCGCTTCCGGCAGATGGTCGTACTTGCCCTGGCACAGATCGCGGAAGCCCTTGATGGTGTCGGCGAGGTCGACGAACTTGCCCGGCGAGCCGGTGAAGACTTCGGCGACGTGGAACGGCTGCGACAGGAAGCGCTCGACCTTGCGGGCGCGGGCGACCGTCAGCTTGTCCTCTTCCGACAGTTCGTCCATGCCGAGAATGGCGATGATGTCCTGCAGCGACTTGTAGCGTTGCAGGATCTGCTGGACCATGCGCGCGGTGTTGTAGTGCTCATCACCGACGACGAGCGCCGACAGCATGCGCGAGGTCGAGTCGAGCGGATCCACCGCCGGATAGATGCCCTTTTCCGAGATCGCGCGCGACAGCACCGTGGTGGCGTCCAAGTGCGCGAACGAGGTGGCGGGCGCCGGGTCGGTCAAGTCGTCGGCCGGCACGTAGATCGCCTGCACCGAGGTGATCGAGCCCTTCTGGGTGGTGGTGATGCGCTCCTGCAGCGCGCCCATGTCGGTGGCGAGCGTCGGCTGATAACCCACCGCCGAAGGAATACGGCCGAGCAGCGCCGACACTTCCGAACCCGCCTGGGTGAAACGGAAGATGTTGTCGACGAAGAACAGCACGTCCTGGCCCTGGTCGCGGAAGTGCTCGGCAACGGTGAGACCGGTCAGACCGACGCGGGCGCGGGCGCCCGGCGGCTCGTTCATCTGGCCGAACACCAGCGCGCACTTCGACTTCACGCTCGGATCCGGGTTGTGCGGATCGGCGTTGACCTTCGATTCGATGAACTCGTGATAGAGGTCGTTGCCTTCGCGGGTGCGCTCGCCGACGCCGGCGAACACCGAGTAGCCGCCGTGCGCCTTCGCGACGTTGTTGATCAGTTCCTGAATCAGCACGGTCTTGCCGACGCCGGCGCCGCCGAACAGGCCGATCTTGCCGCCCTTCGCGTACGGAGCAAGAAGATCGACGACCTTGATGCCGGTGACGAGAATTTCGGCTTCGGTCGACTGGTCGGTATAGGTCGGCGCTTCCTGATGGATGGCGCGTAGGCCGTCGGACTTGATCGGGCCGGCTTCATCGATCGGCTCGCCGATGACGTTGATGATGCGGCCGAGCGTGCCTTCGCCGACCGGCACCCGGATCGGTTCGCCGGTGTCGGTCACTTCCTGGCCGCGCACGAGGCCCTCGGTGATGTCCATCGCGATGGTGCGGACGGTCGATTCGCCGAGATGCTGCGCGACTTCGAGCACCAGGCGGTTGCCGCCGTTCTTGGTCTCGAGCGCGTTCAGAATCGCCGGAAGGTGGCCTTCGAACTGCACGTCGACCACGGCGCCCGTGACCTGGGTAACGCGACCGATCTGGTTGGCTGCTGTAGCCATGGACTGTTCTCCTTCGAAATCTGCCTTAGACCGCCTCAGCGCCGGAGATGATCTCGATCAGCTCCTTCGTGATCTGGGCCTGACGGGTTCTGTTGTAAATCAGGGTTTGCTTGCGAATCATCTCGCCGGCATTGCGGGTCGCGCTGTCCATCGCGCTCATCTGCGCGCCATAGAACGAGGCGTTGTTCTCCAGCAGCGCGCGGAAGATCTGCACCGCGAGGTTGCGCGGCAACAGGCTGCCGAGGATCTGGTCTTCCTCAGGCTCGTATTCGTAGGACGTGGAGGGCGCCGCATTGGCCGCGGGCGCGGCCACCTCGAGCGGGATGATCTGCTGCGCGGTCGGGATCTGCGCGATCACCGACTGGAAGCGCGAGTAGAACAGCGTGCAGACATCGAACTCGCCGGCATCGAACCGAGCCAGCACCTTCTGGGCGATGTCCTCGGCATTGACGAAGCCGATCTGGCGCACCGAACGCAGGTCGAGATGCTCGACGATGCGCTTCTCGAAGGTCCGCCGCAGCTGCTCGTAGCCCTTGCGGCCGACGCAGAAGAATTTGACTTCCTTGCCCTGCGCGAGCAGCGCATTCGCCCGCTCGCGCGCCAGGCGCACGATGGCGGAGTTGAACGCACCTGACAGGCCGCGTTCGCCGGTGCAGACCAGAAGCAGGTGCACCTGATCGTTGCCAGTGCCGGCAAGCAGCGCCGGCGCGCCGGGCGTGCCGTTGGCTGCCGCGGCGATGTTGGAAATCACCGCATCCATCTTGGTAGCATAGGGCCGCGCCGCCTCGGCGGCGTTCTGCGCGCGGCGCAGCTTCGAGGCTGCGACCATCTGCATGGCCTTGGTGATCTTCTGCGTCGCCTTGGTCGAGGCGATGCGGACCCGCATGTCTTTTAGTGACGCCATTCTTCGTTCACCCCGGCGATCCGACCACAATGGTCAGATCGCAAGCCTCCGTTCGTCACGCCCGGCGGCGAGCCGGGCGACGCCCCACTCGTTATGCAAACGTCTTGGCGAAACCTTCGACCACCGTCTTCAGCTTGGCGGCGGTGTCGTCGGACAAATCGCGGCTGGTGCGGATCGCATCGAGGATCTCGGCGTTCTTGCCGCGCAGCAGCGACAGCAGGCCGTCCTCGAACGCCTTGACCTTGTTGAGCGGCAGCGGATCGAGATAGCCGTTGGTGCCGGCCCAGATCACGCAGACCTGCTCTTCCATCTTCAGCGGCGAGAACTGCGGCTGCTTCAGGAGTTCGGTCAGGCGCGAGCCGCGGTTGAGCAGGCGCTGCGTCGAGGCGTCGAGGTCCGAACCGAACTGCGCGAACGCCGCCATTTCGCGGTACTGCGCGAGCTCGCCCTTGATCTTGCCGGCAACCTTCTTGGTCGCCTTGGTCTGCGCCGACGAACCGACGCGCGACACCGACAGACCGACGTTCACCGCGGGACGGATGCCCTGGAAGAACAGGTCGGTTTCCAGGAAGATCTGGCCGTCGGTGATCGAGATGACGTTGGTCGGAATATAGGCCGACACGTCGTTGGCCTGGGTTTCGATGACCGGCAGCGCCGTCAGCGAGCCCAAGCCATGCTCCTTGTTGAGCTTGGCGGCGCGCTCGAGCAGGCGGGAATGCAGGTAGAACACGTCGCCCGGATAGGCTTCGCGGCCCGGCGGACGGCGCAGCAGCAGCGACATCTGGCGATAGGCGACGGCCTGCTTCGACAAGTCGTCATAGATGATCACGGCGTGCATGCCGTTGTCGCGGAAGTATTCGCCCATGGTGCAGGCGGTGAACGGCGCGATGTACTGCATCGGCGCCGGATCGGACGCGGTGGCCGCGACGATGATCGAGTATTCCAGCGCGCCCTGCTCTTCGAGCACCTTGACGAACTGCGCGACGGTGGAGCGCTTCTGGCCGATCGCGACGTAGACGCAATACAGCTTGAGGTTCTCGTCCGGCTGGGCGTTGAGCGGCTTCTGGTTCAGGATGGTGTCGAGCGCGATCGCGGTCTTGCCGGTCTGACGGTCGCCGATGATCAGCTCGCGCTGGCCGCGGCCGATCGGGATCAGCGCATCGATCGCCTTGAGGCCGGTGGCCATCGGTTCGTTCACCGACTTGCGCGGAATGATGCCGGGCGCCTTGACGTCGACGCGCTTGCGTTCGGTGGCCTGGATCGGGCCCTTGCCGTCGATCGGGTTGCCGAGCGCGTCGACGACGCGGCCGAGCAGGCCCTTGCCGACCGGCGCATCCACGATCGCGCGGGTGCGCTTGACGGTCTGGCCTTCCTTGATCTCGCGGTCGGCGCCGAAAATCACGATACCGACGTTGTCGGTTTCGAGGTTGAGCGCCATGCCGCGCGTGCCGTTCTCGAACTCGACCATTTCACCGGCCTGAACGTTGTCGAGACCGTAGACGCGGGCGATACCGTCACCGACCGACAGCACCTGGCCAACTTCGGTGACCTCAGCTTCCTGGCCGAAATTCTTGATCTGGTCCTTGAGGATCGCAGAAATTTCTGCGGCGCGGATGTCCATCAGCCTGCCTCTTTCATCGCGTTCTTGATCGAATTGAGTTTGGTGCGAAGCGAACTATCCACCATGCGGCTGCCGAGCTTGACCACCAGGCCACCAATAATGGAGGGATCGACCTTCACGTTGAGCGCGACGTCCTTGCCCGTCACTGATTTCAGTGCGGCCTTCAGCGCGTCGAGATTCTTGTCACTGAGCTGCTCGGCGACGGTGACTTCCGCAGTCGCCTCGCCCTTGAACTTCGCCACCAGCGCGCGATAGGCGCGGATCACATCGGCAACGGCGAACAGCCGGCGATTGGCGGTGAGCACCTTGAGGAATTTGGCCGACGTGCCGGCGATGCCGGCCTTGTCGAGCACCGCGGTCAGCGCCTTCAGCTGGGCGTCGGCGGCGAACACCGGGCTGCGGACGAGGCGCTTGAGATCGGCGCTCTCGTTGAGCAAGGCCTCGAACTTGTCGAGGTCGGCCCGGACTTGATCGACGGATTGCTCGTCGCGCGCCAACTCGAACAGGGCCGTTGCATAACGACCGGACACTCCCGAAACGGACGGATCTTCAGCAGCCACGAGCTCGCTCTTTTTTGCTGTCAAATTCGCAAGGGAAAAACCGTCGCCACCAAAGCAGCGCCTAGCGATCCAAGCCCTTGGAATTCAAGCGGGACTTCGATTTTCGACCGGCACAGGACGTGCCGGGACCGTTAAAATCGCGGCTTTGCTAACATAGCAATCGCGCAGGTGCAACATGACGGCATCGTGAGTGCCGCCTTGTCGCATGCGCTTTTTGCCGATCGCAGCCGGCGGCCAAACCGGAAAATTTGGCGCGCGGAAATCCGGCGCGCCGAACCCGATTCGCGCCGCCGCGATTTTGTTCCATCGAAATTTGCATAGGCCTATGGCCGAGCGCGCAGGGAACTCCGGGCGGGCAGCGGTTTCATTTGGCGATTACTTACCGAAAACTTAGCGTCGCCTCGATAATCAGTATTGGCAAGCATATTGGTCGTTAAAAATTGGTTAAATAGCAAGATTACGGAACCTCGATCGACTACCCCAAGGCGGTAACAAGATATTTCAGCACGAGATAATCCGGATTTACTGCCCAATTCGTGCCCCATTGAGAAACCAAACGGCCTTGGTCAACGAAGGGACGGGGGTTCCACTTGCCGCGTTAGCGGCAATACTGTCTGAGGGTCTTATCAATGCTGAATATCAAGAAGGCGGCGGGCAACATAACCCGCTCGCGTACGGCGCTTGCTTTTGTAGCCGCAACTATTCTGGTCGGGGGCAGCGTGACCGAGGCGTCCGCGAAGTCCCGGCACCACCATCATCGCCACCACCATCATCACCACGCCCGCGCCGAAGGCTCGTCCTGGCGCGACGCCAATGCATCGATCCAGCCGTCCGGCGGTCACTCGTTCTCGGGGATGGCCTCCTTCTACGGCAATGAGTCGGGCAGCCGCACCGCTTCCGGCCAGCGCTTCAACCAGAACGCCATGACCGCCGCCCACCGCTCGCTGCCGTTCGGCACCAAGCTCCGCGTCACCCATGGCGGCCGCAGCGTCGTCGTCACCATCAACGATCGTGGCCCGTTTATCCGCGGCCGCGTGCTCGACCTCTCCACCGGCGCAGCCCGCGCCATCGGCCTGACCGGTGCCGGCGTCGGCCGCGTCACCGCCGAGGTCGTCTCGTAAGCGCGTTCAGTAGGCGTTGCGTTGCGTAACGGCCGCGAGGCCTGCCTCGCGCCAAAAAAATGGCCTGCCGTCGCAAATGACGGCAGGCTTTTTCTTTTGCGGGACGTGCTGCCAGCCGCCGTCATTGCGAGCGGAGCGAAGCAATCCATTTCACCGCGTTTGCGGACACATGGATTGCTTCGTCGCTTCGCTCCTCGCAATGACGGAGGACAGTGAACGAACTAGAGGAAGCTCTGCGGATCGACGTCGACCTCGAGCTTCAGATTGCCCTTGGTCTTGGGACCTGCATCGAGCCATTCGCGAAGATATTGCGACAGGTCGACATTGCGGAGCGACTTCACCAGCAGGCGGAAGCGATAGCGGCCCTTGATGACGGCGAGCGGCGCCTCGGCGGGGCCGAGCACCTGGATCCGCTCGTCGAGCGGCGCCACCGCGGCGAGCTCGCGGGCGAACCCTTCCGCGGTCGGACGGTCGCCGGCGGAGACGATCAGGCTCGCCAGCCGGCCGAACGGCGGGTAGCCGGTGCGCTCGCGAATCTCGATCTCGCTGGCATAGAACGCCTCGCGGTCATTGGCGATCAGGGCCTTGATCACCGGATGCTCCGGCTGGTGAGTCTGCAGAAAGCCGACGCCGCGGCCCTGCTCGCGGCCGGCGCGGCCGACCACCTGGTTCAGCAGCTGGAACGTCCGCTCGGCGGCGCGCGGATCGCCATTGCTCAGGCCGAGATCGGCGTCGATGACGCCGACCAGATTGAGCCGCGGGAAGTTGTGGCCCTTCGCCACCAGCTGGGTGCCGATGATGATGTCGACGCGGCCCTCGGCGATCTCGTTGAGCTCGCTGCGCATGGTCTCGATCGAGGTGATGAGATCGCTCGACAGCACCATCGTCCGTGCCTCGGGGAAGATGTGGGCGGCCTCCTCCTGCAGGCGCTCGACGCCGGGCCCGACCGCGATCAGCGATTCCTCGGCCGCGCAATGCGGGCAGATATTCGGCCGCGGCATCGAGAAGCCGCAATGATGACAGACCAGCCGCTGCCGGAACCGGTGATCGACCAGCCATGCATCGCAGATGGTGCAGGCGAAGCGGTGGCCGCAGGCCCGGCACAGCGTCAGCGGTGCGTAACCGCGGCGGTTGAGGAACAGCAGCGCCTGCTCGCGGCGCTCGATGGCATGGCGGATCTGCTCGGCCAGTACAGGCGAAATGAAGCGGCCGCGCGGCGGCGGCGCGCGGCGCATGTCGATCGCCTCGATATGCGGCATGTGCTGGCCGCCGAACCGCGACGGCAGCGCCACGCGCTGGTAGCGCCCCTTGCGCGCATTGACCTCGCTCTCGACCGACGGCGTGGCAGAGGCCAGCACGATCGGGATCTTTGCGATATGGGCGCGGACCACCGCCATGTCGCGCGCGTGATAATGCGCGCCGTCGTCCTGCTTGTAGGCCTGGTCGTGCTCCTCATCGACGATGATGAGGCCGAGATCGGCATAGGGCAGGAACAGCGCCGAGCGGGCGCCGACCACGACCGGCGCCTTGCCCTCGGAGATCGCGGCCCAGTTGCGCGCGCGCGTGCGCGGCGTCAGCTCCGAATGCCATTCCAGCGGCCGCACGCCGAAGCGCTGCGCGAAACGGTCGAGGAACTGGCCGGTCAGCGCGATCTCCGGCATCAGGATCAGCGTCTGCTTGCCACGGCGGATATTCTCGGCGATCGCCTCGAAATAGACTTCGGTCTTGCCGGAACCCGTGACGCCGTCGAGCAGCGCGACGTGAAAGCTGCCGCTCGCGGCCAGCGTCCGCATCACGTCGACGGCACTGCGCTGCTCGCGCGAAAAATCCGGCTGCGCGTAGGAGGGATCCGGAACGGGCGGCGGTGCCGGCGGCGGCATCGCCTCGACCGTGAGGGTGCCTTCGTCGACCAGGCCGTCGATCACGCCGGAACTGACGCCGGCCTCCCGCGCCGCGTCCGACTTGCCGTGCAGCAAGCGGTCCGACAGCACCTCGATCACCCGCCGGCGCGCCGGCGTCAGGCGCCGCGGCGGCTCGCCGACCAGCCGCACGCCGAGCCGCATCCGCTCCGGCCCGAGATTTTCGCCCATCCGCAGCGTCATCCGCAGCACTGTGCCGCGTGCCGACAAAGTGTAATTGGAGACCCAGTCGACCAGCTGGCGCAGCTCCGGCTTCAGCGGCGGAACATCGAGCTTCTCGCTGACGTCCTTGAGCCGGTTGTGCAGCCGCGGATCCGGATTGGCATTTTCCGCCCACACCACCGCGACGACCTCACGCGGCCCGAGCGGAACGCCGATCACGTCGCCCGGCGCAAGCTCCATGCCGCGCGGAACGCGGTAGGAATAGGTCTGGTTCAGCGCGACAGGCACCAGCACGTCGACGACACGTGTCGTCGATGCGGAGGCTGGGTTGTGGCGCGTGGTGTGGTCCATTGAATCCGAACTTTGCGCCGGGCTAGCACCGCTACGCGGTCTTAGCGATCGGTAAACGAAGGCAGTGCGATATAATCAGGAGATTCGTAGTGCCAATAGCCCCTAACAGATGGCCCGGACCGATCAGCCCATCCAACCGCTCGAACTCGACTGCGCCGACGCATCGGTTACGCAGGAGATGACGCGCTGGCTGTCGCATCTGCGCGCGGAGCGGCGGCTGTCGCCGAAGACGCTCGAGGCCTATGCCCGGGACGTGCGCCAATTCCTCGCCTTCCTGGCCGGGCACTGGGGCGCGCGGGTGACGCTCAAGGCATTTTCCGCGCTCGAGGCGAGCGACGTGCGCGCCTTCATGGCGATGCGCCGGACCGAGGAGATCGGCGGGCGATCGCTGATGCGGGCGCTGGCGGGCCTGCGCTCGTTCGGCCGTTTCCTGGAACGCGAGGGCAAGGGCAAGGTCGGCGCGCTCTCGGCGATCCGCGCGCCCAAGGTAGCGAAGAGCCTGCCGAAGCCGATTCACATGGAAGCAGCGAAGCGCTTTGCCGATGCCGACGAGCGCGCGGACGAGACCCGCGAGACCTGGATACTGGTACGTGACGCCGCCGTCATGGCGCTGCTCTACGGGTCGGGCCTGCGCATCTCCGAGGCACTCGGGTTGAAGCGCCGCGACGTGCCGAAGCCCGGCGAAGGCGACGTGCTCGTGGTGACCGGCAAGGGCAACAAGACCCGCATGGTGCCGGTGCTGCAGAACGTGCTGCAATTGATCGCGGACTATGCGGCGATCTGCCCGCATCAACTCAGCCCCGCGGGGCCGATGTTCGTCGGCGCGCGCGGCGGCCCCTTGAGCCCGCGCATCATCCAGCTCACCATGGAGCGGCTGCGCGGCGCGCTCGGCCTGCCCGACAGCGCAACGCCGCATGCGCTGCGGCACTCCTTCGCCACGCATCTGCTGAGCCGCGGCGGCGATCTGCGCGCGATCCAGGAATTGCTCGGCCACGCTTCGCTGTCGACCACGCAGATCTACACCGGCATCGACAGCGAGCGCCTGCTCGAAGTCTATCGCTCCGCGCATCCCCGAGGTTGAACGTTCGGTTCTGAAAAAATAAAGCGCGGGCTTTTGCCCGCCGTCATGCGCCGTTCATCTTCAGACGGTTACCCAAAACCGTTCGGCCCTTGCCTTGTGCACCGCATTCGGCAATCGTGGCGCGGTCTCATCCGGAGGGGAATCATGAGCGCACATGAAAGTATGGAGCACGCGGAGCATGCCGAGCATGCCTCGGGCGAGAACAAGAAGATCGCGCTCCTGATCGCCGTGATCGCCCTGTGCCTGGCGCTGTCGGAAACGCTCGGCAAGGGCGCCCAGACCGAATCGATCAGCAAGAATGTCGAGGCCTCCAACCTGTGGGCCTTCTTCCAGGCCAAGAGCATCCGCCGGACCGCGGTGCAGACCGCGGCCGAACAGGGCAAGCTGAACCTCGCGACCACCACCGACGAGGCGGCCAGGGCCGCGCTGCAGAAGCAGATCGACGACTGGCAGAAGACCGCGGCGCGCTATCGCTCGGAGCCGGAAACCGGCGAGGGTTCAGAGCAGCTCTCCGAACGCGCCAAGCACGCCGAGCATGAGCGCGACGAGGCCACCGCGAAATATCATCATTTCGAGCTTGCCTCCGCCGCCTTCCAGATCGCCATCGTGCTGGCATCGGCGACCATCATCACGGGCATCATCGCGTTGGCCTGGGTCTCCGGCCTGGTGACGCTCGCCGGCATCGTGATGACGGCGCTCGGCCTGTTCCAGCCGCACTTGCTGCATCTGCATTGAGGCGCAGCGCACCGCTTTCGAACCGTCATCCTGAGGAGCGCGCCCTTGCGCGCGTCTCGAAGGATCGACGGCCACCGGCCGGGCCGTGCATCCTTCGAGACGCGCGTTCCGCGCTCCTCAGGATGACGTAATAGAAAGTTTTGATCAAAGAGGCTTGCTGGTCTGATGCACGCTTTTGCGGAAGCGCGCGATCACGCGCAGCGTGCGCGCCGCCCAGCCCTCGCCGTCGCCACTAATCATCTCGCGAATGCGCCGCTTGATTGGCTCGACCAGCGCGGTGGCCTTGGCCCGCAGCGCCATCACGAAATTATAGAGTGCCTCGAACCAGGGCATCTCCAGCAGTTTCGGCCGCGTCACGTCGAACAGGAAGGCCGTCACGCCGACGCCGACGAACTTGGCGAACAGGATCAGCGAGACCGCACTGAACCAGTATTGGTTCGCGAGCAGCCAGAGCCCGACCAGCTTGAGCGGAAACAGCGGGATGACCGGCACGACGAAGACGATCAGCGTCATCGCCGGCGACAGCGAATCGACCCGGTCGGCAAGCCATTGCTTGAGCGCGCGGAGCGGAATCCACGCCACCGCCCGCGCCACGATCGGCTCGAGATGGTCCCATAGCCAAGCCTCGACCAGGAAGATGATCGCAAGCAGGACCCAGAACGGCTGAAGCAGGCGGCGCAGCATCGCTATGATCTCAACCCGGCTGACGCCGGACTTTCGATCATCACATATGGATGGCGCGCTTGCCCACCGCAAGCGCGGCTTCCTTGATCGCCTCCGAACGGGTCGGGTGCGCGTGGCAGGTGCGAGCCAGATCCTCGGCCGATCCGCCGAATTCCATCAGAACGCAGGCTTCATGGATCATTTCGCCGGCTTCGCGGCCGACAATGTGGACGCCAAGCACCCGATCCGTCTTCGCATCTGCGAGAATTTTCACGAAGCCGTCGGTGGTCTGATTGACCTTGGACCGGCCGTTTGCCGTGAACGGGAATTTGCCGACGGTGTAGGCGACGCCGGCCTGCTTGAGTTCTTCCTCGGTCTTGCCGACCGACGACACTTCCGGCGTGGTATACACAACACCTGGAATGACGTCGTAGTTCACGTGGCCGGCCTGGCCCGCGATGATCTCCGCACAGGCAACGCCTTCGTCTTCCGCCTTGTGCGCGAGCATCGGCCCGGCCACGACGTCGCCGATCGCATAAATACCCTTCACGTTGGTCGAGAAGTGCGCGTCGATCTCGACGCGGCCGCGATTGTCGAGCGCGACGCCGGCTTCCTTCAGCCCGAGGCCCTCGGTGTAGGGCACCCGGCCGATGCAGACGAGCACGACGTCGGCTTCGATGGTTTCCGCAGCGCCGCCGGCGGCGGGCTCGACCTTGGCCTGCAGCGTCTTGCCGGAGCTATCGACCGCGGTGACCTTGGCGCCGAGCTTGAAGACGAAGCCCTGCTTCTCGAGCATGCGCTGAAATTGCTTTGCCACCTCGCCGTCCATGCCGGGCAGGATGCGGTCGAGGAATTCCACGACCATGACGTCCGCACCGAGACGCCGCCAGACCGAGCCAAGCTCGAGCCCGATCACCCCCGCGCCGATGATCAGCAATTTCTCCGGCACCTTCTCTAGCGACAGCGCGCCAGTCGAGGACACGATGCGCTTCTCGTCGATGTCGATACCCTTCAGGCGGGCGATATCGGAGCCGGTGGCGATCACGATGTTCCTGGTCTCGACGGTCTCGGACTTGCCGTCGCCGGAGACCTCGACCTTGCCGGCACCGAGGATCTTGCCGGTCCCCTTGAGCACGTCGATCTTGTTCTTCTTCATCAAGAACTCGACGCCCTTGACGTTGCCGTCGATGCCCTGCTGCTTGAAGTTCATCATCGCGGGCAGATCTAGCTTCGGCGCCGGGACGCTGACGCCCATCTTGGCAAAGGAGTGCCCGGCTTCCTCGAACATCTCGGAGGCGTGCAGCAGCGCTTTCGACGGCATGCAGCCGACGTTGAGGCAAGTGCCGCCCAGCGTCGCGTCCTTCTCGACGACGGCGACCTTCATGCCGAGTTGCGCCGCGCGGATCGCGCAGACATATCCGCCCGGGCCGGTGCCGATGACGACGAGATCGTAAGAAGCCATGATGGAAGGTCCTGTAGCTAAGCTCTGTGACAATTACGCGGGCGCGGTCGTGACGGCAGACCGTCGCCCGCTCTTGATCGTGTGCTAGCGACCGCCCGACACGTCGAGGATCGCGCTGGTGACATAGGAAGCCTCGTCCGAGATCAGCCAGACGATGGCGTTGGCGATTTCATCGGCGGTGCCGACACGCTTCATCGGCACCATATGGGCAAGCCGGTGCGCACGATCGGGCTCGCCGCCCGCGGCGTGGATGTCGGTGTCGATCAGGCCGGGCCGGATGCCGGCGACGCGGATGCCCTCATTCGCGACTTCGTAGCCGAGGCCGATCGTGAAGGAATCGATCGCGCCCTTGGAGGCGGCATAGTCGACATAGGTGTTGGGCGCGCCGAGCTTCGCCGCGACCGAGGACAGGTTGACGATGACGCCGCCCTTGCCGCCGTGCTTGGTCGACATGCGCTTCACCGCCTCGCGCGCGCACAGGATGCTGCCGGTGACATTCACTGCCATCATCTGCTGGATACGCTCGGCCGACATCTCGTCGACACGCACGCCGCTCTTGCCGACGATGCCGGCATTGTTGACGAGCGCGCCGAGCGTGCCGAAGCCGTCGGCCGCCTTGAACAGCGCCAGGATGTCCTGCTCGCTGCCGACATCGCATTTCACCGCGATCGCCTTGCCGTTCCTGGCTTCGATCGCGGCGACGACCTCGTCCGCCGCGGTCTTGTTGGATGCATAGCCGACCACGATGCGATAGCCGCGCGCGGCGGCAGCGAGCGCGGTGGCGCGGCCGATGCCGCGGCTGCCGCCGGTGATGACAACGACCTTATCCGTCACTTTGATCCCCAAATGTGAGCAACCAACAGATCGCGGCGCCCGAGCCGATCGGACGCCGCGCGCGATACGACCTTAGAGGTCCAGCACCAAGCGGGCCGGATCCTCCAGGCTCTCCTTGACGCGCACCAGGAAGGTAACCGCTTCCTTGCCGTCGATGACGCGGTGGTCGTAGGAGAGTGCCAGATACATCATCGGGCGCACCTCGATCTTGCCGCCGACCACCATCGGCCGCTCCTGGATCTTGTGCATGCCGAGGATGCCGGACTGCGGCGCATTCAGGATCGGCGTCGACATCAGCGAACCGTAGATGCCGCCATTGGTGATGGTGAAGGTGCCGCCCTGCATCTCGTCGATCTTGAGCTGGCCGTCGCGGGCGCGGCGGCCGTAGTCGGCGATCGACTTCTCGATCTCGGCGATCGACTTGTGGTCGCAGTCGCGCACCACAGGCACCACGAGGCCGCGGTCGGTGCCGACCGCAACGCCGATGTGATAGTAGTTCTTGTAGATCAGGTCAGAGCCGTCGATTTCGGCGTTGACCGCCGGAATGTCCCTTAGCCCCTGCACGACCGCCTTGGTGAAGAAGCCCATGAAGCCGAGCTTCGAGCCGTGCTTCTTCTCGAACGTGTCCTTGTAGAGGGCCCGCAGCTTCATCACCTCGGTCATGTCGACCTCGTTGAAGGTCGTCAGCATCGCGGCGGTGTTCTGCACGTCCTTGAGGCGGCGCGCGATGGTCTGGCGCAGCCGCGTCATCTTCACGCGTTCCTCGCGCGCGGCATCGTCGGCCGGCGACGGCGCACGAACCTGCACGGCGGCGGCCGGCTGGTTGACCGGGGTCGGCGCCGAGGCGGCCTTCTCGATCGCGGCCAGCATGTCGCCCTTGGTCACGCGGCCGTCCTTGCCCGAGCCGGGAACGGTGGACGCATCGATGCCGCTTTCAGCGGACAGCTTGCGGACCGAGGGTGCCAGCGGCGCATCCGCCGGCGGCGCCTTCGGCGCAGCGGCAGCAGCCGGCGCAGCAGCGGCAGCCGGTGCGGCGGCCTTGGCGGGAGCCGCAGCAGCCGGCTTGGCGGCCGGAGCGGCGCCGTCATTGATCTGGCCGAGCAGCGCGCCGACGGCAACCGTCTCGCCGTCCTTGGCGATGATCTCGCCGAGCGTGCCGGCGACCGGCGCGGGCACCTCGATGGTGACCTTGTCGGTCTCCAGCTCCACCAACGGCTCGTCCACCGCGACGGCTTCACCGGCCTTCTTGAACCAGCGGCCGATCGTGGCCTCGGTCACGGATTCGCCGAGCGTTGGAACGCGAATTTCAGTCATGGTCTTTTCCTCGATAACCCTGCGGTCGCAAAATTTGCGGTCGTGAAACTTGTCCGCCACCGCCCGCAAAGCGAGCGATCCGGTACTCCGTGACGACAGCACTTCTGCTGGATGACGCGGGATACCGGATGCCCCGCATTCGCGGGGCATGGCTTCAATGAAAGTCGTTAGTTCAGTGCGTCGTCGAGCAGCGCCTTGAGCTGCGCCAGATGTTTCGACATCAAGCCGGTCGCGGTTGCCGCCGATGCCGGACGGCCCGCATAGCGCGGACGCCTGTTGGGTGCGTGGATCTGGTTGAGCACCCATTCCAGATAGGGCTCGATGAAGTGCCACGAGCCCATATTGCGCGGCTCTTCCTGGCACCAGACCACTTCGGCGTTCTTGAAGCGGCCGAGCTCCTGCACCAGCGCCTTCAGCGGCACCGGGTAGAGCTGCTCGACGCGCATCAGATAGATGTCGTCGATGTCGCGCTTCTCACGCTCCTCATAGAGATCGTAATAGACCTTGCCGGAGCACAGCACGACGCGGCGAATCTTGTCGTCCGGCACCAGCTTGATCTTCTCGTCCGGCAGCATCTGCGCGTCATCGTACAGGATGCGGTGGAACGTGGCGTTCTTGCCGAGCTCCTCGAGCTGCGACACCGCGCGCTTGTGGCGCAGCAGCGACTTCGGCGTCATCAGGATCAGCGGCTTGCGGATCTCGCGATGCAGCTGGCGCCGCAGCACGTGGAAGTAGTTCGCCGGCGTGGTCGGATTGACCACCTGCATGTTGTCCTCAGCGCACATCTGGAGGTAACGCTCGAGGCGCGCGGAGGAGTGCTCCGGTCCCTGCCCTTCGTAGCCATGCGGCAGCAGGCAGACGAGGCCCGACATGCGCAACCACTTGCGTTCGCCCGAGGAGATGAACTGGTCGAACACCACCTGCGCGCCGTTGGCGAAGTCGCCGAACTGCGCTTCCCAGAGCGCCAGCGCATTCGGCTCGGCCAGCGAGTAGCCGTATTCGAAGCCGAGCACCGCCTCTTCCGACAGCAGCGAGTTGATGACCTCGTAGTGGCCGGTGTCTTCGCCGCCGAGATGGTTGAACGGCGTGTAGCGGCTCTCGTCCTCCTGGTCGATCAGCACTGAATGGCGCTGCGAGAAGGTCCCGCGCTCGGAATCCTGGCCGGACAGCCGCACATGATGACCTTCCTGCAGCAGCGTGCAGAATGCCAGGGCCTCGCCGGTGGCCCAGTCGATCCCGACACCGCTATCGATCGCCTTGGCGCGATTGTCGAGGAAACGCTGGATGGTGCGGTGGACGCGGAAGCCGTCCGGCACCTTGGTGATCTTGCGGCCGATATCCTTGAGAACGGCGACATCGACGCCGGTGACGCCGCGGCGGGCGTCTTCTTCCTGGTCAGCAATCTTGAAGCCTGCCCACTTGCCGTCGAGCCAGTCGGCCTTGTTCGGCTTGTAGCCGGCGCCGGCTTCGAGCTCGGCGTCGAGCCGCGCGCGCCAGTCGGCCTTGGCCTTCTCGACCTCGCCCTCGGTCAACACGCCGTCAGCGACCAGCCGCTTGGCGTAGATCTCCAGCGTTGACGGGTGAGAAGCGATCTTCTTGTACATCACCGGCTGGGTGAAGGCCGGCTCGTCGCCCTCGTTGTGGCCGTGGCGCCGGTAGCAGAACATGTCGATGACGACCGGCTTGTGGAATTTCTGCCGGAACTCGATCGCGACCTTGGCCGCGAACACCACGGCCTCCGGATCGTCGCCATTCACGTGGAAGATCGGCGCATCGATCATCTTCGCTACGTCGGACGGATAGGGCGACGAGCGCGAGTAGCGCGGGTAGGTGGTGAAGCCGATCTGGTTGTTGACGATGAAGTGCAGCGAGCCGCCGGTGCGATAGCCCTTCAGGTCGGACAGGCTGAAGCATTCAGCCACCACGCCCTGGCCCGCGAATGCCGCATCGCCATGCATCAGCAGCGGCAGCACGGAGATGCGCATATCCGGCGGATCGCCGTGCTGGTCCTGCTTGGCGCGCACCTTGCCCATCACGACCGGATCAACGATCTCGAGATGCGACGGGTTTGCGGTCAGCGACAGATGGATGTTGTTGCCGTCGAACTCGCGGTCCGAGGAGGCGCCGAGGTGATACTTGACGTCGCCCGAGCCTTCGACCGAGTCGGGGTTGGCCGAACCGCCCTTGAACTCATGGAACAGCGCACGGTGCGGCTTACCCATCACCTGGGTCAGCACGTTGAGGCGGCCGCGATGCGGCATGCCGACCACGATTTCCTTCACGCCGAGATTGCCGCCGCGCTTGATGATCTGCTCGAGCGCCGGGATCAGCGATTCACCGCCGTCGAGGCCGAAGCGCTTGGTGCCGGTGAACTTGGTGTCGCAGAACTTCTCGAAGCCGTCCGCCTCGATCAGCTTGTTGAGGATCGCGCGGCGTCCCTCGGGCGTGAACGAGATCTCCTTGTCCGGCCCCTCGATGCGCTCCTGGATCCACGCCTTCTGCGCGGCGTTGGAGATATGCATGAACTCGACGCCAAGCGTCTGGCAGTAGGTGCGTTCGCAGATCTGCACGATCTCGCGCAGCGTGCCGTATTCGAGCCCGAGCACGTGGTCGAGGAAGATCTTGCGATCGAAGTCCGCCTCGGTGAAGCCATAGGAGCGCGGATCGAGCTCCTCGCGGTCGCGCGGCGCCTCGATGCCGAGCGGATCGAGCTTGGCGTGGAAATGGCCCCGCATGCGGTAGGCGCGGATCAGCATCAGCGCGCGAACCGAATCGCGGGTGGCCTGATGGACATCGGCATCGGACAGCTCGACGCCCTTGGCCTGCGCCTTGGCCGCGAGCTTGGTGCCGACCGCCTTCTCGACCTGGGCCCAGTTGCCGTCGAGCGCCGAGGTCAGCTCGTCGCGCGGCGTCACCGGCCAGTTGTCACGGCCCCACGAGGCGCCCTCGGCGTTCTTCTGGACGTCGGCCGGAGCGTCCTTCAGGCTTTTGAAGAAATCCTGCCATTCGGCGTCGACCGACGACGGGTCCTGCTCGTAGCGGGCGTAGAGGTCGTCGATGTAGGCGGCGTTGGTGCCCTGCAGGAATGATGAGAGTGCAAAAGCGGCGTTCGCGTCTTGGCGAGACATGGGCAGTCCTGGTGATTTTTTTCGGTTCGCGCGTAGAAGACGGCGCTGGTGCCGGCCTGGAAGTGCGCCGGCTGGATTGATACCCTTTACCCTATCTAGGACAGATATTCCTGCCTAAAAGAACTAAGAAATGAATATATTTTCATTTTTTATTGATCGGCATTTCGGCACCAAAACGCAATAAAAAAGCGGGTTCCCTAAGGAGAACCCGCCCCAAATCACGTCAAACCTCGAAGGGAACTCGCCGGACGGCGGTTACTTCAGCATCTCCGCGAGCGTATGCCCGAGGCGCGCCGGCGACGGCGACACCCTGATGCCGGCGGCTTCCATCGCCGCGGTCTTGGAACCGGCGTCGCCCTTGCCGCCCGAGATGATGGCGCCAGCATGGCCCATGCGGCGGCCGGGAGGTGCGGTGACACCGGCAATGAAGCCGACCATCGGCTTCTTGCGGCCGCGCTTGGCCTCGTCCTTGAGGAACTGGGCGGCGTCTTCCTCGGCGGAGCCGCCGATTTCGCCGATCATCACGATCGACTTGGTCTTCTCGTCGGCCAGGAACATCTCCAGCATGTCGATGAACTCGGTGCCCTTGACCGGGTCGCCACCGATGCCGACCGCGGTGGTCTGGCCGAGGCCCTCCTGGGTGGTCTGGAACACCGCCTCATAGGTCAGGGTGCCGGAGCGGGAGACGATGCCGACCGAGCCGGGCTTGAAGATGTTGGCCGGCATGATGCCGATCTTGCATTCGCCGGCGGTCATCACGCCGGGGCAGTTCGGCCCGATCAGCCGCGACTTCGAGCCCGACAGCGAGCGCTTCACGCGCACCATGTCGAGCACCGGGATGCCCTCGGTGATGCAGACGATCAGCGGGATTTCCGCATCGATCGCCTCGCAGATCGCGTCGGCTGCGCCCGGCGGCGGGACATAGACCACGCTGGCGTCGGCGCCGGTCTTCTCGCGCGCTTCGGCGACGGTGTCGAACACCGGCAGGTTGAGATGGGTCGAGCCGCCTTTGCCTGGCGCCACGCCGCCGACCATCTTGGTGCCGTAAGCGATCGCCGCTTCCGAATGGAACGTGCCGTTCTTGCCGGTGAAGCCCTGGCAGATGACCTTGGTGTTCTTGTCGATCAGAATGGACATGGTTCGAGATGCTTTCGCGAGACGATCGGTGATGGGACTCTATGGTTTGAGCATGATCTTGTCGGAAAACCGGAGACCACTTTTCCGGATCATGCTCAGTGAATACGCCGGTACACGCCGGTGAGCACGTCGGCCCACCCTTCCGCGTCAGGCGAGAACTGGATTTTCATGTTGTAGGTGTTGTCGTCGACGACCTCGTAGACGTGACGGGCATTGCCGCGCAGCGAGCCGCGCACCAGGATCAGCGACTTGCCCGCCCAGCCACCGGACGCCGGTGACGGCGGGTAGTAGCCGAGCGAGTCGTGCCAGAACAATTTGTAGGCCCGGTCGTCGCGGTCGTAGGTGAACACGCCGTGGGTGGCGAAGCTCTCCTTGCCGTCGCGGGTCTGCACGCTGTCCTGGATCAGGTAGAAGCCGTTGAGCGCGATGCGCGCAACGACCTGCGAGGTGGCCGGACCGCCCGCGGTCCAGCGCGACGGATAGACCATCTCTTCGCCGCTCCACTCGCCCGCAAACGCCGCGAGCTTGCGGTGTTCGTCCAGCGGTGTCGGAGCGTCGAGATGATCGGCCATCGTTAGCCTCCCTTGACGGCTTTCACGATCTTCTGTGCAGCGTCATCGAGGTTGTCGGCGGGCAGGACGTTGAGGCCGCTCTCGCGGATGATCTTCTTGCCCTGCTCGACATTGGTGCCTTCGAGGCGCACCACCAGCGGAACCTTGAGGCCGACCTGCTTCACCGCGGCGACCACGCCCTCGGCGATCACGTCGCACTTCATGATGCCGCCGAAGATGTTGACCAGGATGCCCTTCACGTTCGGATCGGCAGTGATGATCTTGAACGCGGCCGCGACCTTCTCCACGCTGGCGCCGCCGCCGACGTCGAGGAAGTTCGCCGGCTCCATGCCGTACAGCTTGATGATGTCCATGGTCGCCATGGCGAGCCCGGCGCCGTTGACCATGCAGCCGATCGTGCCGTCGAGCGCGACGTAGTTGAGGTCGTATTTCGACGCCTCGATCTCCTTGGCGTCTTCCTCGGTCTCGTCGCGCAGCGCGACCACGTCCGGATGACGATAGAGTGCGTTGCTGTCGAACGACACCTTGGCGTCGAGCACGCGAAGCTGGCCCTGCTTGGTGACGACGAGCGGATTGATCTCGAGCATCGCCATGTCCTTGGCGGCGAAGGCGGCATAGAGCTGGCCGGTCAGCTTCTCGGCCTGCTTGGCGAGATCGCCGGTCAGCTGCAGCGCCTTGGCAACGGTGCGGCCGTGATGCGGCATGATGCCGGTCGCGGGATCGACCGAGAGCGAGACGATCTTTTCCGGGGTCGAATGCGCGACCTCTTCGATATTCACGCCGCCTTCGGTCGACACCACAAAGGAAATTTCGGAGGTCTCGCGATTGACCAGGATCGAGAGGTAGAACTCCTTGTCGATGTCGGAGCCTTCCTCGATGTAGAGGCGATTGACCTGCTTGCCGTGCTGACCGGTCTGCACCGTGACCAGCGTCGCACCGAGCATCTGCTTGGCGAATTCGCTGACCTCGGCGGCCGACTTGGCGATGCGGACGCCGCCCTTGTCGCCGGCTGATGCTTCCTTGAACTTGCCCTTGCCGCGGCCGCCGGCATGGATCTGGCTCTTCACCACCCAGATCGGGCCGGGCAGCTGCTTGGCCGCCGCGTCGGCCTCTTCCGGCTTCAGCACCGGCACGCCGCGCGAGATCGGCACGCCGAATTCATGCAGCAAAGCCTTGGCCTGGTATTCATGGATATTCATGGAAAGACGCTCCCAAACCCTCGTGCGGCGACCTTTTACGTCAGCCTTGAGACTGGCATACCATATACCAAAGCTCGCGCAACTAAAAAATCCGCCGAAATTTCATCGCCTTGCACCCGACAGGCGATTGAAACCGCCTATCGGGCCATTGCCAATCGAGATTACTTGCCGAGCAGATCGGGCGCGATCTTCTTGCAGGCGTCGACCAGGCCCTGCACCGCACCGACCGACTTGTCGAAAGCCTCGCGGTCCTTGCCCGCCAGTTCGATCTCGACAATGCGCTCGACACCCTTGGCGCCGACCACGACCGGCACGCCGACATACATGTCCTTCACGCCGTACTCGCCGTTGAGATAGGCGGCGCAGGGCAGCACGCGCTTCTTGTCCTTCAGGTAGCTCTCGGCCATCGCGATCGCGGACGCAGCCGGCGCGTAGAAGGCGGAGCCAGTCTTGAGCAGGTTGACGATCTCGGCGCCGCCGTTGCGTGTGCGATCGACGATCTCATCGATGCGCGCCTGCGAGGTCCAGCCCATCTTGACGAGGTCGGGCAGCGGAATGCCGGCGACAGTCGAGTAGCGGGTCAGCGGCACCATGGTGTCGCCGTGGCCGCCGAGCACGAAGGCGGTGACGTCCTCGACCGAGACGTGGAATTCGTCGGCCAGGAAATAGCGGAAACGCGCGGAGTCGAGCACGCCGGCCATGCCGACCACCTTCTTGTGCGGCAGGCCCGAGGCCTTCTGCAGCGCCCACACCATGGCGTCGAGCGGGTTGGTGATGCAGATGACGAAGGCGTCGGGCGCGTACTTCTTGATGCCGGCGCCGACCTGCTCCATGACCTTGAGGTTGATGGAGAGGAGATCGTCGCGGCTCATGCCGGGCTTGCGCGGCACGCCGGCGGTGACGATGCAGACCTTGGCGCCATCGAGCGCTTCATAGGAATTGGCGCCGACCAGATTGGAATCGAAACCGTCGACCGGCGACGACTGCGCGATGTCGAGCGCTTTGCCCTGCGGCACGCCCTCGGCAATATCGAACAGCACGACGTCTCCGAGTTCCTTGAGGCCGACGAGGTGCGCCAGCGTTCCGCCGATCTGTCCGGAGCCAATCAGAGCAATCTTGTCGCGTGCCATGGGAAATCAGTCCTTTGAACTGTGTACGGGAGGGAGGGAAGTCGGTTGCAAGGGTGGTTATCCCTTTCGAATGATCCATTCAAGTCGCGGCCTGCCCGATTGCGGGCCCTGCCTGGAATTCGATCAGGCATGCCAGCAACATCCGCCGCGGAGACACGAAAAGTTGCTCCGAACCGGACCGCGCGCAAGACGGAATTTCGAGACGGAATTTCGCGGCTGAATTTCAGGTCTCGACCAGGCCGGTCGACGCGCCGCTCGCGGAGGAGTCCTTCCGGCCGTGCGGCAGCGCCAGGTAGGATTCCGAGCTCATTTCGATCAGGCGCGAGGATGTGCGCTTGAACTCCATCGCCTCGACGCCTTCGGTCGCAAGGTACAGCGACACCGGATCGGCCTCGGCCGAGGCCATCAGCTTCACGGCATTGTCATAGAGCGTGTCGATCAGCGAAATGAAACGCTTGGCGGCATTGCGCTCGGCGTAGTCCATCACCGGAATGTGGTCGATCAGGATAGTATGGTAGTCGTGCGCGAGCCTGAGATAGTCGGACGCGGCCAGCGGCTTCTCGCAGATGTCCATGAAGCTGAAGCGCGCGACGCCGTGCGCCGAGCAGGGCACGTTCAGGATGCGTCCCTTGATCGGAATGAGGCGCGCCTTGCACGGGGCATTGCCGGTCATCTTGCGCCAGGCCGCGTTGAGCGCGGCATCGGCGGCGTCATCCGCCGGCACCAACCACATCTTGACGCCGACAAGTTTCTCCAGCCGGAAGTCGGTGCGCGCATCGAGCCGCAACACGTCCATGTGGTCGGAGATCTGCGCAATGAACGGCAGGAACAGCGCGCGATTGAGCCCGCCCTTGTAGAGATCCTCAGGCGCAACGTTCGAGGTCGCGACCACGACGGTGCCGAGTTCGAACAGCTTTGCGAACAGCCGGCCGAGGATCATCGCATCGGCGATGTCGGTGACGTGAAATTCGTCGAAGCAGAGCAGCCAGGCTTCGTCGAAGATCGCCTGCGCGGTGAGCGCGATCACGTCGCCGTCCGCGATCTCACCGCGCGCGATCTGCTGACGGTAGCCGTAGATGCGCTCATGCGCCTCGGCCATGAATTCGTGGAAGTGCGCGCGGCGCTTGTGTTCGACCGGGCTCTGCTGGAAGAACAGATCCATCAGCATGGTCTTGCCGCGACCGACCTCGCCATGGACGTAGAGCCCGCGCAGCGGCTTGTCGTCCGTGTCGCCGCCGAACAGCCGCCCGAACAGGCCTTGCTTGCGCTGCGGCTTGTAGCTCGCGAGGCGCTCATCCAGCGCGCCGAATGCCTCGGCGGCGCGGGCCTGCGCGGGATCCGCCTCGATCGCGCCGGAGGCGACCAGGGACTTGTAGTGCTCGAGCAAGGAACTAGGCGAGGTGGACAGCATGAGCCCACCTTACGGCCCTAGTGCGCGGCAAATTGCAAGCCGTGAATTGTGCCAGTGGGGTATGCACTTTCCTCTCCCTCGCCCCGCTCTTGCGGGGAGAGGGCTGGGGTGAGGGGCTCTCACCACCCGACGCGCTCTATCGACGGACCCGCACCCCCTCACCCGGATCGCATCTTCGATGCGATCCGACCTCTCCCCGCAAGCGGGGCGAGGTGAAGAGGCTCACGCGCAGAGCGCGTAGGAATCCTCGACCACATAGGGGCCGCCGCCTGTCGACGCGCGCGACGAGAACAGCACGAAGCGGTCCGCCAGGAAGCTGCGGCTCGGGAAGTAGCCGCGCACGGACAGATAATCCGCGACGTCCTGGCTCGAAGCGTCATGCAGACGAGCGAGCGTGACATGTGGCGTGAATTTCCTGCCCTCGGGATCGAGCCCCATCCGCTGCATCATCCGCTCGAGCTCGGCCTGCAGTTCGATCAACGGCCGGCTCGGCTCGACGGCGGCAACCACCGCGCGCGGCTTGCGTCCGCCGAAGCTCGACAGGCCCTGCAATTTGACCTCGAACGGCTTGCGGTTTACCCGAAACAACATCGTCGCGATCTCGTTGGCCCACATGCCATCGATATCGCCGATGAAGCGTAGAGTGACGTGATAATTTTCGGGATCGATCCAGCGTGCGCCGGGAAGGCCGCCACGCAAGCTGGAGAGGGTTTGGCCGATATCGGCCGGAATTTCCAGTCCAGTGAACAGACGCGGCATCGCAATAATCCTCGATGCTTGGCGCGGGTTTTGGGAGCCCGCACCCTGTAACGGCCCGGCGACGAATCACCGATGCCTATTTGTACCCGAGATATGTGACTCTGCGAAGCATGACCCGTTAACAGCTCGTAAACCTACGGACACGGCACGGCTCACTGCCTGCGCTTCAACTGCGTTGCCCTGATATTGCGCCGAGAAATGCCTCCACTGTGGGCAGGATATTTTTCACAACGATGTCCACACCTGCTGCCGTCGGATGCATGCCGTCGGCCTGGTTGAGCTTCGCGTCGGCGGCAACCCCATCGAGGAAGAACGGATAGAGCGGCACGCCAAGGGTCTTCGAGAGATCCGGATAGATCGCGTTGAACTTCGCTGCGTACTCACTGCCATAGTTCGGTGGCGCGAGCATGCCGCACAAGAGCACGGCGATCTTGCGCGCCTGCAACTTTGTGATGATGTCGGAGAGCGCGGCACGCGTGACGGCGGGATCGATGCCGCGCAAGGCATCGTTGGCGCCGAGCTCGACAATCACCGCATCGGTTCCATCAGGCACCGACCAGTCGAGCCGCTCGCGGCCGCCCGAGGCGGTGTCGCCGGACACCCCGGCATTGCTCATCTCGACCTTTATCCCCTTGGCTTCCAACGCCTTTTGCAGCCGGATCGGGAATGCCGCCGGGCCCGGAAGGCCATACCCGGCGCTCAGGGAATCGCCCAGCACCACCATCTTGATCGGCTTCGCCGGGCCCTTCTCCGGGCCATTCTCCAGCCTTGGCGTCTGCGCGCTGGCCGCCGTCATCAAGCCCATAAGCAACACGAGTATGTGCACGAAGATTCTCAACCGGCCCTCGACCGCAGCCGCGGAAGTGCCATATGACCGAACCATGGACAGTCTCATCGAATCCTCTTCACTGACCGACGTCGAGCCGGACACCATTGCCGTCAGGAACGTCAATCTCTCGCTCGGCACCGGCGCGGCACGGGTCCATATCCTCAAAGATATCAGCCTTCGTGTGGCGGCGGGTGAGGCCATCGGCCTGATCGGCCCGTCGGGCTCGGGCAAGTCGACCTTGCTGATGGTAATGGCGGGGCTCGAACGTCCTGACAGTGGAGAAGTGGTCGTCAACGGCACCTCGTTCAATGCCCTCGACGAAGATGCGCTGGCGCGCTTCCGCGGCCGCCAGGTCGGCATCGTCTTCCAGTCATTCCATCTGATCCCGACCATGACGGCGCTGGAGAACGTGGCGGTGCCGCTTGAGCTCGCCGGCAATCCCGATGCCGCTGCGCGCGCCGCGCAGGAGCTGCAATCGGTCGGGCTCGGCGAGCGCCTGCATCATTATCCGACGCAACTCTCCGGCGGCGAGCAGCAGCGCGTCGCGATCGCGCGCGCGCTCGCGCCCGATCCCGCGATCCTCGTTGCCGACGAGCCGACCGGGAATCTCGACGAGACGACGGGCAAGCAGATCGTCGACCTGCTGTTCACCAAGCACGCCGAGCGCGGCATGACGCTGGTGCTGGTGACGCACGATCTCGCGCTCGCGCAGCGCTGCGACCGCGTCGTGCGGCTGCGCTCCGGCCGCATCGACGGACAATCCACGACATGAGCATCGCGTCCGAAGTCGCGGTGCAGGGCCGCGCGTCGTCGCTTGCCTTCCGTTATGCGCTGCGCGAATTGCGCGGCGGCCTGCGCGGCTTCTACGTGTTCATCGCCTGCATCGCGCTCGGCGTGATGGCGATTGCCGGCGTCGGCTCGGTCGCCGCGAGCCTTGGCGACGGCCTGTCCCGCGAGGGACGTACGCTGCTCGGCGGCGACGTCGCATTCTCGCTGATCTCGCGCGAGGCCAAACCCAACGAGGTCGCCTATCTGCGCACGCGCGGCGAGGTTTCGATCGCGGCCACGCTGCGCGCGATGGCCCGCAGCAATGACGGCAAGCTGGCGCTGGTCGAGCTGAAGGCCGTCGACGGCAAATATCCGATGCTCGGCGAGCTGACGCTCGAGCCGAACATGCCGGTCGCCGATCTGCTCGCCGAACGCGACGGCGTCTACGGCGCGGCCGCCGATTCGACGTTGCTGGCGCGGCTCGACCTGAAGCTCGGTGACCGCGTCACCATCGGCAGTGCGACCTATCAGATCCGCAGCGTGGTGGTGGCCGAGCCCGACAAGCTCGCCGGCGGCGTCGGCCTCGGCCCGCGCTTTCTGGTCAGCGAAGCCAGCCTGCACGCCACTGACCTGCTGCAACCGGGCAGCCTGGTGCGCTGGATCTACCGCGTGAAGCTGCCTGACGGCGCCAACGACGATCGCGCCACCACCGCGCTGATCGACGGTGCACGCAGCGCGGCGCCGGAGGCCGGCTGGGAGGTCCGCAGCCGCAGCAATGCCTCGCCGCAGCTTGAGCGCACCATCAACCGCTTCACCCAGTTCCTGACCCTGGTCGGCCTCGCGGCGCTGCTGGTCGGCGGTGTCGGCGTCGCCAACGCGGTGAAGAGCCATATCGACCGGCGCCGCGACGTCATCGCTTCGTTCAAGGCGCTCGGCGCCACCGGCCGCGACGTCTTCACGATCTACTGCACGCAGGTGGTGGTGCTGGCCGGGATCGGCTCGGTGATCGGGCTCGTGCTCGGCGCCGCGCTGCCCTTCGTCATCGTCGGCCTGTTCGGCAAGCTGCTGCCGCTGCCGGTAGTGCCCGCGCTGCATCCCGACGAACTCGCGCTGTCCTTCCTCTACGGCCAGCTCACCGCGCTGGCGTTCGGGCTGTGGCCGCTCGGCCGCGTCCATGACGTGCCGGTCGCCGCGCTGTTCCGCGAGACCGTCGCCAGCGAGTGGCATCGCCCGCGCTGGAGCTATCTGGCGCTGATGGCCGTGGTGATCGCGCTCCTGATCGGAGTCGCGATCGGGCTTGCCTATGACAAGCGGGTCGCCGCCGTGTTCGTCGCCTCGTCGATCGCGGTGTTCTTGCTGTTGCGCGGAATCGCCGAGCTCCTGATGGCGGTGGCGCGGCGGCTGCCGCGCAGCCGCATGACCATGCTGCGGCTCGCGATCGCCAACATCCACCGGCCGGGCGCGCTGACGCCGTCGGTGGTGCTGTCGCTGGGGCTCGGGCTCGCGGTGCTCGTCACCATCACCCAGATCGACGGCAATCTGCGCCGGCAATTCCTGGCCGCCCTGCCGGAGCGGGCGCCGTCATTCTTCTTCATCGACATCCCCTCCACCGAAGCCGACCGCTTCAATGCCTTCCTGGCCAAGGTCGCCGCCGGCTCGACCGTCGAGGACGTGCCGATGCTGCGCGGGCGCATCGTGGCCGCGCGCGGCGTCAAGGCCGACCAGCTCAAGCCGTCGGTCGATTCGGAATGGGTGCTGCAGAGCGACCGCGGCCTGACCTATACCGGCGAAATTCCCAAGGGCTCGAAGATCGTCGAAGGCGAATGGTGGGGGCCGGACTACAGCGGGCCACCGCTGGTCTCGATGGAGAAGAAGATCGCCGACGGCCTGTCGTTGAAGATCGGCGACGAGATCGTCGTCAACGTGCTCGGACGCGACGTGCCGGCGAAAATCGCCAACCTGCGCAACATCGACTGGCAGGGCCTCGGCATCAATTTCGTGCTGGTGTTCTCGCCGAATGCCTTCAGGGGTGCGCCGCACAGCCATGTCGCGACCCTGACGGAACCACACGCCGATTCCGCCGACGACGCGCGCATCATCAAGCAGGTCGCCGACGCGTTCCCGATGGTGACCAGCGTGCGGGTCCGCGAGGCGCTGGAGACGGTCGGCAGCGTGGTCAGCAATCTGGTGCTGGCGATCCGCGGCGCCAGCGCCGTGACGCTGATCTCCGCAATCCTGGTGCTCGGCGGCGCGCTCGCCGCCGGACACCGCCACCGCGTCTATGACGCCGTGATTCTCAAGACGCTCGGCGCCACGCGGGTGCGACTGCTCGGCGCCTACGCGCTGGAGTACCTGATGATCGGTTTTGCAACCGCGGTGTTCGGGGTGATCGCCGGCTCGATCGCGGCCTGGCTGATCGTGACTAGGCTGATGACGCTGAGTTTTATCTGGCAGGCCGGCAGCGCCGCGCTGGTCGTGGTCGCCGCGCTGGTCGTCACGGTCGGACTGGGGCTCGCCGGGACGCTGCTCGCGCTAAACCAGAAGCCGGCCTCAGTGTTGCGGAATTTGTGACAAAATGTAGCGGCGCGAGCGCCGTTTTTGCCTATGATGCTAGGGCAGAGCGACATTCGGCCGCGCGTGGAAGCTTGCGTCGGATGTGTTAATTTCCCACATACCAATCGGGTCGGATAGTCGGTTTGAATGACACGGAATTAATGTTCCGCAAACCGAGCCATCTGAGATAGATTTACGACCGGCGCCGCAAATCCCTTGCGCTCCACCGGGACCAACCACGGGAATTCGACCATGTCGGACCTAGACCGCAACTACGCTTCTCCTTTCGGCCGGGCCGCCGGGCGCATTGACGCTGCGGCCGTCGACGCCGGTCTGCGCGCCTACATGCTGCGCATCTACAACTACATGAGCATCGGCCTGGCCATCACCGGCCTCGCCGCGCTCGGCGTCTACATGGGTGCGGTGACGACCGACCAGTCGGCCGCCGTCGCCAAGTTCGGCAACGCCTATCTGACGCAGTTCGGCTACGCGATGTTCGTGAGCCCGCTGAAGTGGCTGTTCATCCTCGCCCCTCTGGCGATGGTGTTCGTCATCTCGGCCGGCATCAACCGCCTGCAGCCCGCGACCGCCCAACTCCTGTTCTGGGTGTTCTCGGCGCTGATGGGTCTGTCGCTGTCGTCGATCTTCCTGGTGTACACGCACACCTCGATCGTGCGCGTGTTCTTCATCACCGCGGCAACGTTCGGTGCACTGAGCCTCTACGGCTACACCACCAAGCGTGACATGAGCGGCATGGGCTCGTTCCTGTTCATGGGTCTGATCGGCATCATCATCGCGAGCCTGGTCAACCTGTTCCTGGCGAGCTCGGCGCTGCAGTTCATCGTGTCGGTGGTCGGCGTGCTGGTGTTCGCGGGCCTCACCGCCTGGGACACCCAGCGGCTGAAGAACGACTACATCTACGGCTACGCCTCGCAGGGTGGCGTGATGGCAGAGCGTGCGGCAATCACTGGTGCGCTGTCGCTCTACCTGAACTTCATCAACCTGTTCACGCTGCTCCTGCAGCTGCTCGGCCAGCGCGACTAAGCGCCTCGAGCGAGCCGATCAAATCCAAGCCCCGGCCATTCCGCCGGGGCTTTTCTTTTGGGCGAGGCGAGATGTGATGTCGCCCGGATGAAGCGCAAGCGAAATCCGGGACAGGCTCATCCGCGGCTTCAACGGCCCCGGATTGAGCGGAGCCTGCCATCGAGCGCGTTCGCGCGACCCGTTGGCTCCATCCGGGCTACAAGCAGACTGACCTGACGCGCTTAGACCAGCGACAGCTTGCGGTCGATCACGAACAGCACGCGTTCCAATTCATGGCCGCGGCGCAGGATCAGGCCGGTCGCGGAAATCACGCTGTACATGCCCTGCTTGCGCGCAAGCCGGGGGTCCTTCTCGATCCGGTAGATCGGCACTTCCGACGCGCGCCGGAACACCGAGAACACGGCACGGTCCTTCAGGAAGTCGATCGCATAATCGCGCCACTCGCCGTCGGCGACCATGCGGCCGTAGAGATTGAGAATGCGGTTGAGTTCAAGTCGATTGAAAGTCACGCGATTGGGCTGAGGGGTCGCGGCGGCGGTGCGCGCCGCGGCACGACTCCCGCTCGGATCGGTGTCCTCCGAGATCAAACTCATCGAGCGCCTCCTGTCACCTCGGCAACGATCGGGTTCCGAAGGCCCCTCTTCGGGATCGTCACGAGAGTGACATGATCGCGCTAAGCGAGCGTGCCCGCAAGGGGCCAATCGCAATGCAACCGGGCCTTAACCACGGCCGCGCGCGGCGGATTGTCCGGAAAACCGCAGAGTCACGGGAACGTTAGCGGAATCATATTGCTGCCCCACTTCCGCCCATCGCCCGCCCCGCTGCCCTGCGAAAAGGAAATCCTGCGTTGGCCCGGTCCTTTCGGTTCCGGATTCCTCAGCCCCCAGCCCCCCGGGGCCGTCGGGATCGGGCCTGTTCGCAGGGGAGTTAAATCCCAACACTGGGCCAACGAAAGTTGGTCCTTTTTGTTTTTGGGACCTGCGCAAGCGAGACGCGCGCAAAACCCCGGCGCTTTCCTTTCGGCAAATCACTGAATGCAGGTTCGTCGCCATGCGCGGCTGCACGACAACATGCGTGCGGTCCAACGGCGCGCCACGGGCGGAAGCCGGCCGGCGCATCGCGCCGTACCGCAGCAAGGCTCTAGTGAAGCGAGGTGAAGGCAGCGCCGAGCATCGGGCCCGGCTTGTCGCGGTTGCCGTCCTGAACGTACACCGCCGCAGCATCGACGCCGTCACGCGTGATGTTCTCCAGCGGCACGGTCCAACTCCCGGACGAACCGTTCCAGTCACCGACCTTGAGGAGATTGCGCACCACGTTGTGGTAGGTGATCTCGCGGCCGCGGTTCTCGCCGCGCGCGATCGAAATCGGCACCGACTTGGAGATCGAGCAGATCCAGACCTCGCCGCGCGACACTGCGGGCGATTTCGATGCGGCGACCGACACGTTGATCTGCTTGCCGGTCAACGTCATCGTCACCGGCACCGACATCACGCTGCCGCCCTTCTCGGTGTCCTTGATCGCGCTCTCGATGCTGGCGCGGTCGCTGCCGATCACATGCGCGGAGCCATTGATCACGGCCTGCGGCGTGTAGACGTCGCGGTCGCCACGCACATGCGAATAGGCCTTCTGGCGCGCGCTGAAACGGGAATCGGCCAGCGTGTCCTTCCAGCCGAGATAGTCCCAATAGTCGATCGGCATGCTCAGCGCGATGACGTTGGGGTCCTTCGCGAGATCACCGATGATCTTGTCCGCGGGCGGACAGGACGAGCATCCCTGCGAGGTGAAGAGTTCGACGACGGCACGCGGATCGGCGTGGGCGGGGCGGATGATCGCGACGATTGCACAGATACCAAGGGCGCTCGACCATCGCGAGATACAGTTATAGGCCATCATCGCTGTCATACTGCGAACCAGTCGTGATGATTTCCATCCGTAATTGTACGGAGCATGAAGTCTGTCCCTGAACTTGCGTGCCCCAAAACGCGAGAAAGCGGCCTTTTCATAGGCCGCCTTCTTTTTAGCCGCTACTCACTAAGCAGTGAGGCACCGATCACAAATCCGCGTTGGAGCATGGCCCGGAAAAGTGTGAAGCGGTTTTCCGGACAGACCACGCTCAAACAAAGGGGCCTTAGGCCGCCAGTTTGCGCAGCACATAATGCAGGATGCCGCCGTTGCGATAGTAGTCGAGCTCGTCCAGCGTATCGATGCGGCAGAGCAGCGGGACATCCTTTTTGCCGCCGTCAGCGGAGACGATCTCGGCCGTCAGCGTCTGGCGCGGCTTCAGATCGCCCTGCAGCCCGCGGATCGTGACCTTCTCGTCGCCCTTCAGGCCGAGCGAGGACCACGACGTGCCGTCCTGGAAGGTGAGCGGAAGCACACCCATGCCGACCAGGTTGGAGCGATGGATGCGCTCGAAGCTCTGGCAGATCACGGCGCGCACGCCGAGCAGGCGGGTGCCCTTCGCGGCCCAGTCGCGCGACGAGCCGTTGCCGTATTCGGCGCCGGCGAACACCACCAGCGGCACGCTCTCCTGCTGGTACTTCATCGCGGCGTCGTAGATCGACATCTGCTCGCCGTCGGGCCAGTGCCTGGTCAAACCGCCTTCCGGAATATTGCCGTCCGCACCCTTCAGCATGAAGTTCTTGATGCGGATGTTGGCGAAGGTGCCGCGCATCATCACTTCATGGTTGCCGCGCCGCGTGCCGTACTGGTTGAAGTCGGCGGGACGCACCTGGTGGTCGCTGAGGAACTTGCCGGCGGGCGAGGTCAGCTTGATCGAACCGGCCGGCGAGATGTGGTCGGTGGTGATCTTGTCGCCGAACATCGCGAGGATGCGGGCGTCGACCACGTCGGTGACCGGATCGGGCTGCTTCTTCATGCCTTCGAAATAGGGCGGGTTCTGCACATAGGTCGAGCTCATGTTCCAGCGATAGGTCTCGCTTTCCGTGGTCTTGATCTTGCGCCAGTTGGTATCGCCCTTGAACACGTCGGCGTACTTCTTCTTGAAGATCGTCGCGGTGACGTACTTCTTCATGAAGGCATTGATCTCCTTGGCGGTCGGCCAGATGTCCTTGAGGAACACCGGCTTGCCGTCCTTGCCGATGCCAAGCGGCTCAACCGCGAGATCCTTGGTCACGGTGCCGGCGAGCGCATGCGCGACGACGAGCGGCGGCGAGGCGAGGTAGTTCGCCTGCACGTCGGGCGAGACGCGGCCTTCGAAGTTGCGGTTACCCGACAGCACGGCGGCGGCGACGATGCCGTTTTCGTTGATTGACTTCGAGATGTCTTCCGGCAGCGGGCCGGAATTGCCGATGCAGGTCGTGCAGCCGAAGCCGACGAGGTTGAAGCCGACCTTGTCGAGATCGGCCTGCAGGCCGGAATTGGCGAGATACTCCGCCACCACCTGGCTGCCCGGCGCGAGCGAGGTCTTCACCCACGGCTTGGCCTTGAGGCCCTTGGCGGCCGCCTTGCGCGCCAGCAGGCCGGCGCCGATCAGCACGCTCGGATTCGAGGTGTTGGTGCAGGAGGTGATCGCCGCGATCACGACGTCGCCATGGCCGAGATCGAAGTCACGGCCCTCGACCGCATAACGCTTCTGCTCGCCCTCGGGCTTCTTGTATTCGCCGACCAGCGCGGTCGCGAAACCGGTCGACACCGCCGGCAGCGCGATGCGGCCTTCGGGGCGTTTCGGCCCGGCCATCGACGGCACGACGTCGCCGAGGTCGAGCGTCAGCGTGGTGGTGAACACCGGGTCAGTCGACTTGGCGGTACGGAACAGGCCCTGCGCCTTGGCGTAGGACTGCACCAGCTTGACGCGATCGGCCTTGCGGCCCGAGGTCTTCAGGTAATCGATGGTCGCGGCGTCGACCGGGAAGAAGCCGCAGGTCGCGCCATACTCGGGCGCCATGTTGCCGATGGTCGCCTTGTCCGCGACCGAGAGATAGTCGAGGCCCGGGCCGAAGAACTCGACGAACTTGCCGACCACGCCGAGCTTGCGCAGCATCTGGGTGACGGTCAGCACGAGGTCGGTCGCGGTGACGCCTTCCTTGAGCTGGCCCTTGAGCTTGAAGCCGACCACTTCGGGCAGCAGCATCGACAGCGGCTGGCCGAGCATGCAGGCCTCCGCCTCGATGCCGCCGACGCCCCAGCCGAGCACGGCGAGGCCGTTGACCATCGTGGTGTGCGAGTCGGTGCCGACCAGCGAGTCGGGATAGGCGACCTCGAAGGTGCCGGTCTTCCGGCCGACCGTCATCTTCTCCTTCTTGGTCCACACCGTCTGCGCGAGATATTCGAGGTTGACCTGGTGGCAGATGCCGGTGCCGGGCGGCACCACCGAGAAGTTCGAGAACGCCTTCTGGCCCCACTTCAGGAACTCGTAGCGCTCCTGGTTCTGCTTGTATTCCTCGGTGACGTTCTTCGCGAACGCCTTGTTGTCACCGAAGAAGTTGACGATCACCGAGTGGTCGATGACGAGATCGACCGGCACCAGCGGGTTGATCTTCTCGGCATCGCCGCCGAGGTTCTGCATCGCGTTGCGCATCGCCGCGAGGTCGACCACGGCCGGGACGCCGGTGAAATCCTGCATCAGGACGCGCGCCGGGCGGAACGCGATTTCGTGCTCGAGCTGGCGCTTCTTCAGCCACTTCGACACCGCAACGATGTCTTCCTTCTTGACGGTGCGGCCGTCCTCGTTGCGCAGCAGGTTCTCCAGCAGAACCTTCATCGAATACGGCAGCTTCGAAATCCCCTTCAGTCCGTTCTTCTCTGCCTGGGGCAGGCTGTAATAGACGTAGGACTTGCCGCCGACCTTCAGGGTCTTGCGGCATTTGAAGCTGTCGAGCGAGGTCATGCGAGGAATCCCAATTCTCAGTTATACCCGGCAAGGGTAACTAAACACCGGCGATCGACACTGGCCAAGGGATGGCCTGGGGTGGGTTGCGGCCGCCGATTGTGTGTGCTGCATCAAGTTCCGGGCTTATAGAACCTTTCTAGAAGCGCCGCCACACCGACAAGCGTGCGACAGCGTTGCGCGACCCAAAAATTCTCACGCGGTAGCGAAAGATTTCAGAGGGCTGTGACAAGACGAACCATGCGGCTCTCGGGACGAAATCTGAAATGCGTGCGCGGCGGACGCGAGGTGTTTTCCGGCCTTGATCTGTCGGCCACCACCGGCGAGGCGCTCGCCATCACCGGCCCCAACGGCGCCGGCAAGACCTCGCTGCTGCGCGTCCTCGCCGGGCTATTGGTTCCCGCCGAGGGTGTGGTCGCGCTCGAAGGCGGCGACGCCGAGCTCAGCCTGCCTGAGCAGGCCCACTATCTCGGCCACCGCGACGCCCTGAAGCCGGCGCTGAGCGTTGCGGAAAATCTGTCCTTCTGGCGGGAATTTCTCGGCGGCGAGACCAAGGATGCCGGGCAGTGCCTTGCCGCCGTGGCGCTCGACCACGCCGCGCATCTGCCGGCGGCCTATCTTTCCGCCGGCCAGCGCCGCCGCCTGTCGATCGCGCGCCTGCTCTCGGTGCGGCGGCCGGTGTGGCTGCTGGACGAGCCGACATCGGCGCTCGATGCGGCGGGACAGGCGCTGTTCGTCGACCTGATGCGCGACCATCTCGCCGGCGGCGGGCTTATTGTCGCGGCGACGCACCTTCCGCTCGGCATCGATGCGCGTGATCTGCGGATGGGAGGCGCGGCATGAGCGCGCTTGGCGCCTTGATCCGGCGCGACATCCGCATCGCGCTGCGCGTCGGCGGCGGCGCGCTGATCGGCGTGCTGTTCTTCCTTACCGTCACGGTGCTGATGCCGTTCGCGGTGGGCCCGGATCTCGCGCTGCTGTCGCGGCTCGGTCCCGCCATCCTCTGGCTCGGCGCGTTGCTGGCGAGCCTGCTCACGCTCGACCGCCTGTTCACGGCCGACCACGAGGACGGCTCGCTCGACCTCATCGTGATGAGCCGGACGCCGCTGGAACTCGCCTGCGCCGCCAAGGCGCTGGCGCATTGGCTCGCCGCTGGCCTGCCGCTGATCATCGCAACCCCGGTGCTCGGCCTGCTGCTCAATCTCGACGGCACGGCGACGCTCGCGGTCGCGGCGACGCTGCTGGCGGGAACACCGGCGCTGACCTTCACCGGCATGATCGGCGCGGCCCTGGCGGTGACGCTGCATCGCGGCGGGCTATTGCTGGCGGTGCTGGTGCTGCCGCTGTCGATCCCGGTGCTGATCTTCGGGGTTGCGGCCTCGCAGGCGGCGATATCGGGCCCCCTGCCCTTTGGAACACCATTCTCGATCCTCTGCGCGCTGTCACTTGCCAGCCTCGTGATCGGCCCCTTTGCCGCCGCCGCGAGCCTGCGGCACGGGCTGGACTGAAATGAGCCCGATCAAATCTCGCCGGGAGGAGATCGGCCGATTGCCTGCGACACATCGGACGATTATCAGGGTGCCATGACGCTGACCGACCTCGCCAATCCGACCAAGTTTCTGGCGCTGACCGCGCGCATGCTGCCGTGGCTCGCGGGCGTGACCGCGATCCTGCTCGCGATCGGGCTCTACCAGTCGGCGATGGCGCCCGACGACTACCAGCAGGGCGCGACGGTGAAGATCATGTTCATCCACGTGCCGAATGCGTGGCTGTCGATGTTCGTCTGGGGCGTCATGAGCGTGGCCGCGCTCGGCACCCTGGTGTGGCGGCATCCGCTCGCCGACGTCGCCGCGAAAGCCGCAACTCCGATCGGTGCCGCCTTCACCTTCCTTGCGCTCGTCACCGGCTCGCTGTGGGGCCGGCCGATGTGGGGCACCTATTGGGAGTGGGATGCGCGCCTGACCTCGGTCTTGATCCTGTTCCTGATGTATCTCGGCCTGATGGCGCTGTGGCGCGCGGTGGAGGACCCGTCGCGTGCGGCGCGGGCGGCGGCGGTGCTCACGCTGGTGGGCGCGATCAACATCCCGATCATCAAGTTCTCGGTCGACTGGTGGAACACGCTGCATCAGCCGGCCTCGGTGTTTCGCGCGGGCGGTCCGACGCTCGACAAGGCGTTCCTGTGGCCGCTGCTGGTGATGGCGATCGCGTTCTCGCTGCTGTTCATCACCTTGCACCTGGCGGCGATGCGCAACGAGATCCTGCGCCGGCGCGTGCGCAGCCTGCAGATGATGCAGGCCAGCCGCGTCTCGTTCAGAAGCGAGACGGGCGGCGGTTCGCAAGCAACCGCGTCAAACGAAATTGGAGCGGCGTGACACGATGGCGCTTGGTCCCTACGCCTCCTTCATCGTGACGTCTTACGCGCTGGTCGCGGCGGTCGTGCTGCTGTTGATCGTCTGGATCATCGCCGACTATCGCCGGCAACAGGCGCGCCTCAGGGAGATCGAGGCCAGCGGCGTGACGCGCCGCTCCGGCCGCAGCGCGGCGGATATAGGATGAGCGATCAGGCGACCAACAGCCCGCCGCAAGCACGCCGCCTGCTGGTGGTGCTGCCGCTGCTGATCTTCCTCGGCCTCGCCGGGCTGTTCCTGCTGCGGCTCTATGGCGGCGATCCCTCGAAAATCCCGTCGGCGCTGATCGGCCGGCCGGCGCCGCAGACCGCCCTGCCCGCGCTCGACGGCCTGGTGCGGGACGGCGCGCCTGTCCCCGGTCTCGATCCCGCCGCCTTCAAGGGCAAGGTCTCGGTCGTCAATGTCTGGGCGTCGTGGTGCGTGCCTTGTCACGACGAGGCGCCGCTGCTGACCGAGCTCGGCAAGGACAAGCGCTTCCAGATCATCGGCATCAACTACAAGGACTCGCCCGAGAATGCGCGGCGCTTCCTCGGCCGCTACGGCAATCCGTTCGGCATCGTCGGCGTCGACGGCAACGGCCGCGCCTCGATCGAATGGGGCGTTTATGGCGTGCCCGAGACCTTCCTGGTCGGGCGCGAGGGCACCATCGTCTACAAGCTGGTCGGCCCGGTGACGCCGGACAACGTCAACCGCGTGCTCAAGGCCGAGATCGAGAAGGCGCTCGCGGCGGGCAGTTGATAGCCGTTACTTGCGCTCACCTCTCCCCGTCCTTTACGGCGAGAGGTCGAAATTCGCGCGAAGCGGGAATTTCGGGTGAGGGGCTTTGGACGGTGTTTGTCACAAACTCCGAGCCTATCCGTGGAGAGACCCCTCACCCCAACCCTCTCTCCGCATCCGCCTTCGCCCGAAGGCGGGCTTCGGCGGACAAGAGAGCGGGGCGAGGGAGCAGAGCGCTGATCACCCCTTCCGCACGTCGCCCGCGTCGGCTTCGCTCGCCTCCAGCGAAACCGGCTCGAGGTGATAGCGCTTGGTCAGCGGCATCTGGGCGATGGCGAAGATCATGGTCAGCGGCGTCACGCCGAACACCTTGAAGTTCACCCAGAAATCGGTGGTCTGCGTGCGCCAGACAAGCTCGTTGAGCACCGCCATGCCGGCGAAGAACAGCGCCCAGCGCATGGTGAGGATACGCCAGCCCTGCGGCGTCAGGTTGAACACCTGGTCGAACATGATGGCGATGAAGGACCGGCCGAACAGGAGCCCGCCGCCGAGCACGGCCGCGAACAGCCCGTAGATGATGGTCGGCTTGACCTTGATGAAGGTCTCGTCGTGCAGCACCAGCGTCAGCGTGCCGAACACCAGCACGATCGCGCCGGTCACCAGCGCCATAATCGGCACGTGCCTGGTCACCACATAGGATGCGATCATTGCGGCCACGATCGCCACCATGAACGCGCCGGTCGCGACGAACAGATGGTACTTGGCGTTGGCGATAAAGAACACGAGCAGTGGCCCGAGTTCGGTCGCCAGCTTGAACAGCGGATGCGGCTGGGTCTTGTCCATCAATCGATTCCGGCAATTGCCTTGGCAAAATCCTTCGCCGCGAAGGGCGCGAGGTCCTCGACGCCTTCGCCGACGCCGATGAAATGCACCGGCAGCTTGTGCTTCTCCGACAACGCGACAAGGATGCCGCCGCGCGCCGTGCCGTCAAGCTTGGTCATCACGAGCCCCGTGACGCCTGCCGTACGATGAAACGCCTCGACTTGCGACAACGCATTTTGTCCCACCGTGGCGTCGAGCACGAGCAGCACCGCGTGCGGCGCCGACGTATCGACCTTCCTGATGACGCGCACGACCTTCTCGAGCTCGTTCATCAGCTCGGATTTGTTCTGCAGGCGGCCGGCGGTGTCGATCAGCAGCACGTCGCGCGCCTGCTCCTTGGCCGCGGTCAGCGCGCTGAAGGCAAGGCTCGCCGAATCCGAGCCCTGGGCGCCTGATATGACCGGCGACTTGGTGCGCTCGCCCCAGACCTTGAGCTGCTCGATCGCCGCGGCGCGGAAGGTGTCGCCGGCGGCCAGCATGACCTTGCGACCCTCGGCGGAGAATTTCGCGGCCAGCTTGCCGATCGTCGTGGTTTTGCCGGAGCCGTTGACGCCGACCACCAGGATGACGAACGGCTGCTTCGCGGCATCGATCTCGAGCGGCTTCGCCACCGGCGACAGCACCTTCTCGACCTCGGTCGCGACCACCTCCTTGACCTCGTCGGCCGAGATCGCCTTGTCGTAGCGCCCCTTGCCGACAGCCTCCGCAATGCGGACCGCGACATCGGTACCGAGATCGGCGCGCAACAGCACATCCTCGATGTCATCGAGCATGGCCGAATCGAGCTTGCGCTTGGTGACGAGGTCGGCGACCGCGGTCCCGATCGAACTCGAGGTCCGCTTCAGGCCGCCCTTCAGCCGCTGCCACCAGCTCTGTTTTGGAGTTCCCGCAGTGGTATCGTTCATGTCTAGTGTCCGGCTCTAACATTCGCATCCCGTTGCGGCTAGCTCTGTTGCGAATGTTAGAGCCGAGGGACACTAGAGAATTTTGATTCTGGTGCGGCTTTTCGGATTTGACATTCGCTCGCCGGTGCGTGGAAACAAGAAGCGAATGTCAAATCCGCCGCGCCAGGGACGTGTTAGCCGTTTCGGCCCATAAACGAAAGTCTCGACGAATTGATCGATGTTCCCCAATTGACTGCGGAAGAAATCCTGGGCCGGGTGCTCCACCGCGACGGGTTGATGCTGGTGATCGACAAGCCGGCCGGCCTGCCGGTGCATCGCGGTCCCAAGGGCGGCCCCAATCTGGAGGCCTCGTTCGACGCGCTGCGGTTCGGCCTGCCGCGGCCGCCGGTGCTGGCACATCGGCTCGACAAGGACACCTCGGGCTGCCTCGTCCTGGGACGTCACCGCAAGGCAACCGCCTCGCTCGGGCTGTTGTTCAAGCACAGCAAGATCTCGAAGACCTATTGGACCGTGGTCGAGGGCGGCCCTGCCGAGGATGAAGGCACCATCGACATGCCGCTCGGCCGGCTCAACGCCGAGCGCGGCTGGTGGCAGAAGCCGGACCCGGATGGCCAGAAGGCGATCACCAACTGGAAGGTGCTGGGGCGTGGCGACGGCCTCACCTGGCTCGCGATGGAGCCGGTCACCGGCCGCACCCATCAGCTGCGGGTGCATTCGGCGGCGATGGGCTGGCCGATCGTCGGCGACAATATCTATGGCAATGGTCCGCGCTTCGGTGAGCCGACCCTGCATCTGCATTCCCGCGAGATCGGCATCCCGATCTCCAGGAACAAGGACCCGGTGCATGTGGTCGCGCCGGCACCCGAACACATGCGGGAGCGGCTCAGGGCCTGCGGCTGGAACGGGCAGTAGCCTCCGTGATTTTACGGAGAATTATCCTTTACGGAACATTCAGGCCCATCCGCTAGTCCTGAAGGCGGCTTAGAAAAGCGCGCCGCGACGGCTCAGGACGAGCAATGCTGAATGATGGACAAGCAATTGTCGACGAGGTCGAGGCTGCGATACGCGCCGGCTCCGCCGATAAATGCCTGGCCACGGCAAGGCGTGTCACCAGCCTTTTCCTCGCATCCGCCGGCAAGTTCAACAGCGAACAGATCGAGCTGTTCGACAACGTGCTCGAGCGTCTGGTGAAGACCATCGAGTTGCGCGCGCTCGCCGACATCAGCGCCCGGATGGCGCTCACCGACATCAGCGAGCAGCTCGCACCGGTCGCCCAGGCACCGCCCGCGATCATTCGCCGTCTCGCCGGCAATGACGAGATCAGGATCGCGCGGCCGATCCTGCAGGAATCGTCGCGGCTCAGCGCGGACGATTTGGTCGAGATCGCACGGACCAAGAGCGAGCAGCATCTGCTCGCCGTCTCCGGCCGCTGGTGGCTGAAGGAGGTCGTCACTGACGCGCTTCTGGCGCGTCGCTTTGCGAGCGTGAGCCACCGCCTGGTCACCAATCCCGGCGCCAAAGTATCGCCGGGCGGATTTGCCGTCATCCTCGCGCAGGCCGAGCACGATCCGGTGCTTGCGGTCGAGACCGGCATTCGCGCGGACCTGCCGTCGGAGCTCCGCCTTCAGCTCCTGCGCCGCGCGACGGAAGAGGTTCGCGGCCGTCTGCTGGAACGCGCCCCGCCCTATCTATTCGAAGAAATCCGGCATGCGATCGCAGCGGTCGCCGCCGGCGTCGAGCGCGACATGTCGCAAGTCCGCGACTTCACCGCGGCCAAGCACCACGTCGCGAAGCTGAAGGACGATGGCGAGCTCAACGAAGCCTCACTGCTCGGTTTCGCCAGGCAGCGAAAATATGAAGAGACCATCGTTGCGCTGGCGTATCTTGCGCAGTCGAACATCGAGGTGATCCGCTCCCTGATGCAAAGCCTGCGCAGTGAAGGCCTGCTGGTGCCGTGCCGGGCGGCAGGCCTGAGTTGGGAGACCGCCGCCGCGGTGATGGAATGTCGCTATACCACCGGCTCCATGGGACCGGTCGAGCTCGCCCATGCGAAGAGCCAGTTCACGAAATTGACCCGCGAAAACGCCGATCGCCTGCTGCGGTTCTGGCAGGTTCGCGCGTCGCAGCCGGCAAGGCTGGGCGGGCGCACGCACTGAGTGCGTCATGCACGATGCGCATGCAGAGATTCAACCTGTCAAATAGCTCGTCCAGTATCCTCACCTGCGAAATGCAGGTGATCCGCTGGTCCGGAGGCGCCATGCGCGGCTCCCCACTTTCGTCGTCCTGGCGAAAAGCCAGGACCCATAACCACCGCATTCGGTGACCGTGCGAGATCGCGGCCCCAGCTTCGCGCAGCAATTGAGATCTGCGGTAAAGGGCCCCGGCCTGCGCCGGGACGACAATGGGAGCGAACTTTCTCAGCGGCCCGATGCAATGAGCCGCGCACCGTCATGGCCGCGGATAGTCATCGCGCGCACCATGCCCGGCGCATCTCTCTCGATCGCGACCGGCAGGAAATGCTCGGTGCGGCCTTGCCGCTCGCTCTCGATCAGCACCTCGCGTGTCGCGCCGACTTCCGCATCAAGCCGGCGCAGCAGCGCGGCTTCGCCGGCCGCGCGCAGCCGCCTGGCGCGCTCCTTGATAGCCCCGCCGGCAACTTGCGGCATTCGCGCGGCGGGCGTTCCCGGGCGCTGCGAATAGGGAAACACGTGCAGGAAGGTGAGATCGCATTCCGCGACCAGATCGAGCGAGCGCGCAAACATCTCTTCGGATTCGGTCGGGAAGCCCGCGATGATGTCGGCGCCGAGGGCGATGTCCGGCCGCAGCCGGCGGACCTGCGCGCAGAAATCGATCGCGTCCTGGCGTGAATGCCGGCGCTTCATCCGCTTCAGGATCATGTCGTCGCCGGACTGCAACGACAGATGCAGATGCGGCATCAGCCGCGCATCGTCGGCGATGACATCGAGCAGGTCGCGATCCGCCTCGATCGAATCGATCGACGAGATGCGCAGCCGCTTCAGCTCGGGCACATGGCGCAGGATCTGCCGGGTCAACTGGCCGAGTTTCGGCGCGCCCGGCAGGTCGGCGCCATAGCTCGTGAGATCGACGCCAGTCAGCACGATCTCGGCATGGCCGCGTTCGACCAGCGCGCGGACCTGATCGACCACCGCGCCCATCGGCACCGAGCGCGAATTGCCGCGTCCGTAGGGAATGATGCAGAAGGTGCAGCGATGATCGCAGCCGTTCTGCACCTGCACGAACACGCGAGGCAGGCCGCGCTCGAAGCCGTCGAGCAGATGCGGCGCCATCTCGGTCACCGCCATGATGTCGGCGACCGCGACCTTCTCGCTCGCATCGATGCCGAACGGCGCCTCGAACGCAGCGCGCGTGGCCTGCCAGGCGTCGCCACGCATCTTCTCGTCATTGCCGACGACACGGTCGACCTCGGCCATCTCGGCGAACATCCGGCTTTGCGTCTGCGCCGCACAGCCGGTGACGACGATGCGCGCATGCGGGCGTTCGCGTTTCAACTTGCGGATCGACTGCCGCGCCTGCGCCACCGCCTCGTTGGTGACGGCGCAACTGTTGATGACGATGGTGTCGGTGAGCCCCGACTGCTCGGCCTCGCGGCGAATCACCTCGGACTCAAATGCGTTGAGGCGGCAGCCAAAGGTGACGACATCGACGCCCATAACCGATCTCACGCCCGATCAAGCAACGCTGGCGAACAGCGCCGGATCGAAGCGGCCCTCATACTCGAAATCGGCGGTGCCGGTCATCAGCACGTGATCGTCGCGCTCGCGCCACTCGATGCCGAGCTTGCCGCCGGGCAGTGTGATCTCGACGCTGCGGTTGGCACGCTTCAGCCGCGCCGCCGCGACCGCCGTCGCGCAGGCCGCCGAGCCGCACGCTTTGGTGAGACCGGCGCCGCGTTCCCAGGTGCGGATCGTGATGTGGTCGCGATCGACGATATGGGCGAGCGTGATGTTGGCACGCTCCGGGAAGATCGGGTGGTTTTCCAGCAGCGGGCCGAAACGTTCGAGGTCGTAGGCATTGACGTCGTCGACCCAGAAGATCGCATGCGGATTGCCCATCGAGACCACCGAGGGCGAGTGCAGCACCGGATTGTCGATCGGACCGACCTGCAGCTCGATGTAGCGGGTGTCACGAAATTCCTCAGCCAGCGGAATGTCCTGCCAGCCGAACTTCGGCGCGCCCATGTCGACGGTGTAGAGATCGGGCGCCGGCCCCTGCCAGCAATTGAGCAGGCCGGCGCGGGTCTGGAACGTCGCTGATGTCTGGCCGGTCTTCTCGAAAATCCGCCGCACCACGCAGCGCATGCCGTTGCCGCAGGCGCCGGCCTCCGAGCCGTCATTGTTGTAGATCGAGATGAAGGCTTCGGTGCCGTCGAGCCGCGGCGGCTGCAGCACCATCAGCTGGTCATAGGGCACACCGGCCGGCGAAGCCACGGCGCGCGCCTCCGCCGCCGACACCTGCGCCCGACCTTGTGCCTCTGAATCGCGCAGGTCGACGACGACGATCTCGTTGCCGATGCCGTTCATCTTGGCGAATGCGTGATTGGCGAGCGCGCTCATCGATTTTCCCAAATTCTGCCCGGTTATATGGCGAGTGGTGGCCAGTTAGCCAGCCTGAATGGCCCCATGACACATCTGTCATGGGACGAATGCAGAACTTGCGTGTTAGGAATATCGCACCTCGCGGACCGCGCGCCGGGACAGATCGAGCGGCCGTTCGAGGAAGGGGATGGAGAAAAACCAATGAACCGTATCAACACGCTCCGCGCGGCCCTGGTCGCGCTGCTGCCCTTGGCCGCGATCGCACTGGCAAGCCCGGCCCCTGCCCAGTCGCCGTCAGCCTCGCCCGCTCCCGCAGCGAGCCCGAGCCCGACCCCTGCCCCTGCACCGTCGGCGACACCGGTGCCCCCGCCGGCCGAGACCAAGTCGCCGGCCGACAGCCCGGCCGCAGCGCAGACCCCGGCGCCGGCGCCGGCAGCCCCGGTGCAGACCGCCGACCCCTTCGGCGAGCCGTTCACGCTGGAGCCGAAAAAGGTCGTGATGCTGAAGGGCACCGCCAATTGGGACTCCGCCTTCGACGCGCTGATCGAGGCGTTCAAGCAGCTCACCGCGCTGCTCGACAAGGACGGTGTCAAGGCAGCGGGCAATCCGATGATCGTCTACACCTCGACTGACGACACCGGCTTCACCTTCATCGCCGAGATCCCGGTCGATCAGGACGTCAAGAACCTCGGCAAGAACATGAGCATGGGCAATTCGCCTGACGGCAAGGCGCTGAAGTTCGTCCATCGCGGTTCCTACGACAACATGGACAACACCTATGAGGCGATCACCAACCACCTCGACGACAAGAAGCTCGAAGCCAAGGACACCTTTATCGAGGAATACATCACCGATCCGCTGAAGACCGCGGAGGACAAGCTTGTGATCAACGTCTACGTACCCCTGAAGTGAGCCAGATGACCCATCGCCTACCGCTTGGCCTCCCCGTTGGCCTCTCCTTCGCCGCCACCCTGATCGCGACCACGCTGCTGGCTGCGCCCGCACTCGCGAATGACGACTTTCCGCCGGCGATTTCGGTCACCGGCGAGGCGACCGTGTCGGCGCCGCCCGACCAGGCGCAGCTCGACGCCGGCGTCACCACCGACGCCAAGACCGCACGCGAAGCCGCCGAAGCCAACAATGTGACGATGGGCAAGGTGCTGGCCGCGCTGAAGGGCGCCGGGATCGCGGAGAAAGACTTTCAGACCTCGCGGCTGTCGCTGCAGCCGCAATTCGCCAATCGTGGGCCGTCGTCGCCGAACGCCCCGCCCAGCATCGTCGGCTACCACGCGAGCAATCGCGTCACGATCAGGCTGCACGATGTGAGCAAGGTCGCCAGCGTCATCGACGTGCTGGTCGGCGCCGGCGCCAATGATATCGGCGGGCTCAATTTCTCGGTGTCGCAGGCCTCGAAACTGCTCGACGAGGCGCGCGAGAAGGCGATCGCCGATGCCCGCCGCAAGGCCGAGATCTACGCCAAGGCCGCCGGCGTCACGCTCGGCGCACCCGTGAATATTGCGGAGGTCGGCTCGGCGCCGGTACCGGTGTTCCGTCCCAAGATGGCGACGGCCGGCTTCGCCGCGCCGACGCCGGTGGCGCAAGGCGAGGAAACGCTGACGGTCAATGTCAGCGTCTCCTGGGCGATCAAGGAGAAGTAAGAGGCTACAAATCTCTCGTCTCCTTCCCCCTGAAAGGGGGAAGGTCGGGATGGGGGTCAGCCGCAGGCTCCGCTGCAAGTGGAGGGAGCAGATCCCCACCCGCTTTGCTCTGACGAGCAAAGCGACCTCCCCTTTTCAAGGGGAGGTGAAATCGTAGCCCGGATGAAGCGCAGCGCAATCCGGGGCCGACTTCTCCGCGGATGGACTTTCCCGGATTACGCTGCGCTTCATCCGGGCTACTTATCGCTCTAAATCTCGAACACCTGCCCGGGCTTCAACGCGACAAACTTCTCGCGCGGCACGCTCGCTGCGTCGAGCGCTTCGCCAAGCGCGATCGCGGGCGCGTCGATTGCCTCGTCGGTCAACTGGAATGTGCCGTGGTGATGCGCCAGCGCCTGGGCGGCGCCACAATCGGCCAGCGCCTTCACCGCATCCTCCGGGTTCATGTGCTGGTCGCGCATGAACCAGCGCGGCTCATAGGCGCCGATCGGCAGGATCGCGAGCCGCAACGGTCCATGCGCCTCGGCCACCCGGCGGAAATGGCCCCCGTCGCCGTAGCCGGAATCGCCGACGATGTAGAGCTTGCCGGCCGGCGTCTCCAAAACAAAACTCGCCCACAGCGCCTTGTTGCGATCGAACAGGCCGCGCGCCGACCAGTGCCGCGTCGGCACCAGTGTCGCGGCAAGGCCATTGCCGAGCTCGACGCGCTGATGCCAGTCGAACGCCTCGGCTTTGATCGCCGCATCGGACGTACGCATCGTGACGTCGTTGCCGAGCGGCGTGATCACGCGAGGACCAAATGCACCCGCAAGTTTCGACAGCGTCGCGACGTCGAGATGGTCGTAGTGGCCGTGCGACACCAGCACGACATCAATCCTGGGCAGTTTATCGAATGCGATGCCGGGATCGTTGTGCCGCTTCGGCCCGGCGAAGCTGAACGGTGAGGCACGCATCGACCAGACCGGATCGAACAGGATGTTGAGGCCCGCGGCCTGGATCAGCCAGCTGGCATGACCGACGAAGCAGAGCCGCACCTTGTCGCCATCCACACGGGGCGGCGGCGTATCGGCATGGGGGCTCGGCGCCCATTCCGGCCAGACCGCGCGCTTCCGGCCGCCCCCGAACTGCCAGCGCAGCACCTCACCAAGCGATTTCGGCGGCGAGCCGTCCGGATCGAAGAAGTGCAGGCCGTCGAAATGATCGGACACGGGGCCGTCGTAGGTTTTCATGGCAGTCATCCAGATCGAGGGCACACCGATCGCCGCGGCGGCTCCGGTCAAGGTTGCGAGAAGGCGGCGGCGGGTGATCAGCACGCGGGTTCCGGAATAGGAGGCAGGCTCCGGTTATATGGGTGGCAGCGGCGAATTCGGAACCAATAGGGCAAATCGACGTGATTTCAGTACCTTACGGTCGATACTGAGCGGATTTCAGCGAAACTTTCCTTGACTTTGCCGCCCCGGCAGCGTTTAACGCGGCCACTTTCTCGGAAAGCTCCGTCTTTTCGACCCGCCGACTGGTCCTGGAGGCCAGAGGCCAACGCCCGACAGCGCGATGCGCCCTCGGGCGCAAAAGTGTTTGGATTTCCTTCTCCCTCGCCCCGCTCTTGCGGGGAGAGGGTCGGGGTGAGGAGCTCTCTCCGCGCACTGTGCGTGTGGATAGCCCTGTACCCCTTCACCCGCCGCGCAAATGCGCGGCGACCTCTCCCCTCAGGCGGGGAGAGGTAAAAGAGGACAACGGCATTGTTCGACAATCTGTCGGAACGGCTTGGTGGCATTCTCGATCGTCTGACGGGGCGCGGTGCGCTGACCGAAAAGGACGTCGATGCCGCAATGCGCGAGGTGCGCCGCGCGCTGCTCGAGGCCGACGTCGCGCTCGAGGTGGTCCGCAGCTTCATCGACCGGGTCCGCGAGCAGGCGATCGGCGCCACCGTCGTCAAGTCGGTGACGCCGGGCCAGATGGTGGTGAAGATCGTCCATGACGAGCTCGTCGCCACACTCGGTTCCGACGGCCAGACCATCGATATCAACTCGGTGCCACCGGTGCCGATCATGATGGTCGGTCTGCAAGGCTCCGGTAAGACCACCACCACCGCAAAGCTCGCGCGCCGCATGGTCCAGCGCGACAAGCGCAAGGTGCTGATGGCCTCGCTCGACGTCTACCGCCCGGCGGCGATGGAGCAGCTCGCGGTGCTCGGCCGCGACCTCGACATTCCGACGCTGCCGATCGTCGCCGGCCAGATGCCGCCGCAGATCGCAAGGCGCGCGTTGGAGGCCGGCAAGCTCGGCGGCTACGACGTCGTGCTGCTCGACACCGCCGGCCGCACCACGCTCGACGAAGACATGATGAAGGAGGCGGCCGAGATCAAAGCCGCCGCCAACCCGCACGAAGTGCTGCTGGTCGCGGACAGCCTCACCGGCCAGGACGCGGTCAACCTCGCGCGCTCGTTCGACGAGCGCGTCGGCCTCACCGGCATCGTGCTGACGCGCGTCGACGGCGACGGCCGCGGCGGCGCCGCGCTGTCGATGCGCGCCGTCACCGGCAAGCCGATCAAGCTGATCGGCACCGGCGAAAAGACCGACGCGCTGGAAGACTTCCATCCGAACCGCATCGCCGGCCGCATCCTCGGCATGGGCGACGTCGTCTCGCTGGTCGAGAAGGCCGCCGCCAATATCGACGCCGAGAAGGCCGCGCGCACCGCCGAGCGCATGCGCAAGGGTCAGTTCGACCTCAACGACATGCGCGAGCAGCTGCAGCAGATGGCCAATATGGGCGGCATCGGCGGCCTGATGGGCATGATGCCCGGCATCTCCAAGATGAAGAACCAGATCGCGGCGGCCGGCATCGACGACAAGATCTTGAAGCGCCAGATCGCGATCATCGACTCGATGACGCGGCAGGAGCGCAAGAACCCGGACATCCTGAAGGCGAGCCGCAAGAAGCGCATCGCGGCGGGCGCCGGCCAGAGCGTCGAGCACGTCAACAAGCTGCTGAAGATGCACCGGAACATGGCCGACATGATGAAGGCCATGGGCAGCGGCAAGCGCGGCCCGCTTGCCGGCATCGCGCAGGCGATGGGATTCGGCGGTGGCATGAAGCCGCCTTCGGCCGAGGAGATGAAGGCGCTCGCCGAGAAGATGCAGGGCGGCGCCGGCGGCGGCCTGCCCAATCTGCCGAAGGATTTGCCGCCCGGGCTGCGCGGCGGCCTGCCGAACGTGCCGGGCCTGACTGGCCTTTCCGGCAAGCCGATGCTGCCGGGCCTCGGCGGCTTCCCGGGCAAGAAAAAATGACCCTCTTTCGTCATTGCGAGCGCAGCGAAGCAATCCATCTCACCGCGCGCGGAGACATGGATTGCTTCGTCGCTTCGCTCCTCGCAATGACGGCGTAACTGACCAACACAGACTTTGAACCAACACTTAAGGAGAACTGAATGTCCGTTGTTATCCGCCTCGCTCGCGCAGGCACCAAGAAGCGTCCCGTCTATCACGTCGTCGTCGCCGACTCGCGCTTCCCGCGCGATGGCCGCTTCATCGAGCGTCTCGGCCACTTCAATCCGCTGCTGCCGAAGGACAACGAGTCGCGCCTGAAGCTCGACATGGACAAGGTGAAGGCCTGGCTCGCCAAGGGCGCGCAGCCGTCGGATCGCGTCACCCGCTTCCTCGACGCCGCCGGCGTCAAGAAGCGCGCGCCGCGCAACAACCCGGAAAAGGCCGTGCCGCGCAAGGAGCGCAAGGCGCAGGCCGAAGCCGCCGCCAAGGCTTAAGGCTGAACGGCGACCACGGTGGCTGCACCGGTCTGTGTCGCCCGTATCGGCGCTGCGCATGGCGTGCGCGGCGCCGTCAGGCTTTGGACCTTCACCGAAGATCCGCTGGCCGTGAAGGACTACGGTCCGCTGATGACCAAGGACGGCACGCGCCAGTTCGAGGTCACGCATGTGCGTGAAGCCAAGGACCATCTGGTGGTGACGCTGAAGGGCGTCGCCAGCCGCGATGATGCCGAACGGCTCAACGGGCTCGAGCTCTACGTTCCGCGCGACCGGCTGCCGGACACCGACGACGGCGAATACTACCACACCGATCTGATCGGGCTCGCCGCGGTGACGACGACGGAGCAGCCGCTCGGCAAGGTGATCGCGATCCATAATTTCGGCGCCGGCGACATCATCGAGATCGCCCCGCCGCAGGGCGCGACGATGCTGCTGCCGTTCACCAATGCCGTGGTGCCGACTGTCGATCTCGACGGCGGCCGCGTGGTGATCGACCTGCCCAAGGAAATCGACGGCGACGATCCGTCGGCCGCCTGACCGAGAATAATTTTCAACCCGTCATCCGGCCCTGCTGCTCGAGCCAGTCGCAGAACACCGCGCTGTGCGGATCGTTGCTGCGGCCCGCCGGAAAATACGCGAAGTAGCTCCGCGCCGGCAGGCTGACATCCGGAAACGGCGTTACCAGGCGCCCGGCCGCGAGATCATCCGCGATCAGCGCGGTCGGTCCCATCGCGACGCCGAGACTGTCGAGCGCGGCCTGGATCGTCAGATAGAAGTGATCGAAGGTCAGCGCGGCCGCCGGCTCCAGCGCGGATTGCCCGGCCTCGGTGAGCCAGTCGCGCCACAGCCGCGGCATCGACGTGACATGCAGCAGCGTGTGCCTGGAGAGGTCCGCGATCTCATTGAGCGGCAGCTGCGCCAATAGCGACGGACTGCACACCGGCAATCTCCGCTCCGACACCAGGAAGCGCGACGAGAAGCCGTGGAAGGTGTCGGGGCCACCGCGGATCACGACGTCGAATGATTCAGACAACGCATCCACCGGATCGTTCGACGTGCTCAGGCGTACCTCGATATCCGGATGCTCGGCGCGAAACCGGCTCATCCGCGGCAGCAGCCAGCGCAGGCTGAAGGTCGCGAGCGCATTGACGCGCAACACCGCGACCGCCAGATCGCCGCGCCGCTCGCGATGCTGCTGCACGGCGGCGGAAATCCGGTCGAGCGCGGGCGCGAACTCTGCCAGCAATGCCGCGCCTGCCGGCGTCAGCACCACGCGCCGCACCGATCGCCGAAACAGCGACGGCGCCCCCAGCCATTCCTCGAGCAGGCGGATCTGCTGACTGACCGCGCCATGGGTCACGCTGAGCTCAGCGGCGGCTTCCTTGAAGCTGCCTAGCCGGGCGGCGGCCTCGAAGGCACGCACCGCATTGAGCGGCGGCAGGCTGCGGCGTGGGACGAACATGATCCCTCAATACAAGATTTTCTAACGCATGATCCGATTATTACTGATTTGTGACAAGCGCCTTGGCGGCGCATACTGCCATGCAAGCTCCTTGTATAGCTTTCTTTTCTGAGGTCCCCTCCTGATGCTCGCCCGCGCAATCTTTAGATTTTCTTGCATTGGAGGGCGGCAATGAGCGTGTCGGCCGAAACCGGCACGACGCGGCCCGACCGTGCCCGGTCAACCCGCACCCTGACCGTGACCGGGCTCAACCACGCCCTCCACGACGGCTACACCGACGTCATCTACGTGCTGCTGCCGGTCTGGCAGGCCGAATTCGCGCTGAGCTACGGCCTGCTGGCGCTGCTGCGCGGGCTCTATGCCGGCGCCATGGCCGGGCTGCAGATTCCGGTCGGACGCATCGCGGAGCGGATCGACGGCAAGGTGATCCTGATCGCGGGCACGGCGCTGTCGGCAGTCGGCTACGCGTTTGCTGGATTCTCCGGCGGCGTCATTGGCCTCGGCCTGGCGCTCGCGCTCTCCGGCGCGGGGTCGAGCACGCAGCATCCGATCGCGTCCGCCGCGGTGTCGCGCGCCTACGGCACGGCGGCGCGCGGGCCGCTCGGGATCTACAATTTCTCGGGCGATCTCGGCAAGGCGGCGATCCCGGCCCTGACCTCGATCCTGCTGGTGATCATGTCATGGCGGCACACGCTGCTCGTGCTCGCTCTCGCAGGCTTGCTCGTCGCGGTCTGCATTGCGCTCTGGATGCCGGCCGTCGGCAAGGGCGCCGAGCACAAGGCGACATCAGCATCGCGCGGCGCCAGCACAGGCGGCGGCTTTCGCTGGCTGCTCGCGATCGGAATTCTCGACACCGCGGTCAGGATGGGCTTTCTCACCTTCCTGCCGTTCCTGTTGCGCGACAAGGGCGCTTCGCTGCCGACCAACGGCCTTGCGCTGGCGCTGGTCTTCGTCGGCGGCGCCGCGGGCAAGTTCACCTGCGGCTGGCTCGGCGAGCGGGTCGGCACGCTGCGCACCGTGCTGATCACCGAAGGCGGCACGGCGGCGCTGATCGCAGCCGTGCTGGCGCTGCCGTTGGCACCCGCCATCATGCTGCTGCCGCTGCTCGGCGTGATGCTCAACGGCACCTCCTCGGTGCTCTATGGCACGGTGCCCGAGCTCACCCCCGCGCATCAGACCGAGCGCGCCTTCGCGCTGTTCTATACCGGAACGATCGGATCGGGCGCGATCGCGCCTGTTATCTACGGCCTGCTTGGCGACGCGCTCGGCCCGACGCTCGCCACCGCTGCGACCGCGCTCACGGCGCTGGCGATCTGTCCGCTCGCGGTGGCCCTCGCGCGGCATCTCGCTGACGATCCGAAGGCGGCGTGACACAAATGGGTTTGGCTTGTAGCCCGGATGAAGCGCAGCGCAATCCGGGACCGCTCCTCATCGCTGGCACGATTCCCGGATTGCGCTTCGCTCCATCCGGGCTACTTAAGCAGTGGTGTCACGGAGCATCCCAATGACAAGCACGCACAAGGCCTGGCGGCTGCACACCCACAATGATCTCCGCTTCGAGGATGTCGCAACGCCTGGGCCTGCGCCCGACGGCGTCGTGGTGCGGATCGAGGCCGGCATGGTGCTGTCCTACACCAACAAGCTTCTGTCCGGCGCGCTGCCCTACAGCCTGCCGCCGATGCCGTTCGTGCCGGGCACCAACGCGATCGCACGCGTCGTCGCCACCGGCGACAACGTCACGCATGTGCGGGGCGGCGACCGCGTATTTCTCAGCCCGCATCTGCGCGGCGACGTGCCGGATCGCGATCCGCCGCAGATCCTGATCGGCCTCACCGCCACGGTGACGACGCCGGAGGCGTTCGCGTTGCAGGCGCGCTGGCGCGACGGCGTATTTGCCGAGATCGCGCACTGGCCGGCCGCCTGCGTCACACCGCTCGCCAATCTCGACGACAAGCCGGCGACCGAGCTGATCGGGCTCGCCAAACTGATCGTGCCGTTCGGCGGATTGCAGCGGTCCGGCCTGCGCGGCGGACAGACCATCATCGTCAACGGCGCGACCGGCTATTTCGGTTCGGGCGGCGTGATGCTCGCGGTCGCGATGGGCGCGGGCCGCGTCGTCGCCGTCGGCCGCAAGGAGGCCGCGCTCGAGCAATTGCGCGACGCGTTCGGCCCGCGCGTCATTCCCGCCGTCGTCAGCGGCGATGCCGCAGCCGACCTTGCGGTCATCCGCCGCGCCGCCGGCGGCACCGCCGATGTCGCGCTTGATCTGCTCGGCGCCGCCAAGAGCACCTCGACCACACTGTCCTGTCTGCGCGCGCTCAGGCGTGGCGGCCGGATGGTGCTGATGGGCAGCGCCGAGGTGCCGCTCGAACTCTCGTTCCGCGAGATGCTGGCGAATGACTGGGAGGTGGTCGGGCAGTTCATGTACGACCGCACGGCACCAGGCCAGCTCGCCGGCCTCGCCGCCGAAGGCCTGCTGGACCTGCGCAAGATCAACGTCGCGACCTTCAAGCTTGCCGACTTCCGCCGCGCAGTGGATGCGGCCGCGATGATGCAGAGCCTCGACCTCACGGCCGTGGTGCCGTAACCAGAGGCCATGACATCGCAAGACACCACAGCCCAGGCGACACCATGGCGCGCCACCGTGCTGACCCTATTCCCGGACATGTTTCCGGGACCGCTCGGCGTGAGTCTGGCCGGCAAGGCGCTGGCAGGCGGACTCTGGGCGCTGGAAGCGCGCGACATCCGGACCTCGGCGACCGACAAGCACCGCAGCGTCGACGACACGCCGGCGGGCGGCGGCCCGGGCATGGTGCTGCGGGCCGATGTGCTGGCGGCGGCGATCGACGCCGCCGATATCGCGCCTGACCGTCCGCGCCTGCTGATGAGTCCGCGCGGTCGGCCATTGACCCAGACCCAGGTCGCGGAGCTGGCGGTTGGGCCGGGCCCCCTCATCGTCTGCGGCCGCTTCGAAGGCATCGACCAGCGGGTGATCGAGGCCCGGGGCCTCGAGGAGGTCTCGATCGGCGATTATGTGCTGTCCGGCGGCGAAATCGCCGCGATGGCCCTGATCGACGCCTGCGTCCGCCTGTTGCCGGGGGTGATGGGCAAGCAGGCCTCGGGAACCGAGGAAAGCTTTTCCGAAGGACTACTGGAATACCCCCAATACACCCGCCCGCAGGAGTTCGAGGGCAAGCCAATCCCGGAAATCCTGATTTCCGGCGATCACGCCAAGGTCGCGGCCTGGCGACTGGCCCAGTCCGAGGCCCTGACGGCGGCCCGGCGGCCTGATCTCTGGGCCCGCAAGGCCGGCCAAAAAGCCGCTCGGCGAGGGACAAAAAACAAGACAGACGGGTGACAAACCCTGCGCTTTGCCTTATACGGGCGGCCAAATCCGCACCCGCGCAGGATAGATGGACGTTTGCGCAGCCCGCGAAAGGCTGGGCGCGCCGCCGATGGAGATTTCAATGAACCTTATTCAGCAGCTCGAAAAAGAGCAGTTCGACAAGCTCGCCGCCACCAAGGATATCCCGGAATTCGGACCCGGCGACACCGTCATCGTCAACGTGAAGGTGGTCGAAGGCGAGCGTACCCGCGTGCAGGCCTATGAGGGCGTTTGCATCGGTCGTTCCGGCCAGGGCCTCAACGAGAGCTTCACCGTGCGCAAGATCTCCTACGGCGAAGGCGTCGAGCGCGTCTTCCCGGTGATGTCGCCGATGATCGACTCGATCAAGGTCGTGCGTCGCGGCAAGGTTCGTCGCGCCAAGCTCTATTACCTGCGCAACCTGCGCGGCAAGTCGGCCCGCATCGTCGAGAAGCAGGACCGCCAGACCGCCGTCGGCGAGTAACGTTTCCCTCAGGAGATGTGACCGAAAGCGCGGGGCCTGCCCCGCGCTTTTTTGTTGCGGCATACCTATCTGACGTGCAGGCCCGCGCATGGATCGATTGTCGTGGGCGCGAGCCCTGTGTTAGAAATTTAGAATGGTTCCGGATCGAGCAAGCCAGCGCTGTCCAAGTCAGACCTGCAAGTGCGTCGTGATCGACGATCGCTCGCGGCTGCCCGGCCGCTTCTTCGGGCGCTTTGCGACGTCGGCAACATCAGAGCTTAGACGCGCAGCGTAACGCTGCCTCGACGCTTTCGCCTGTCCGCGCGCTTAAGACGCGCTCATGCCATTCCAACACTAAATTTCTTCTGGAGCTGAAGCTCATGTCCAAACCGACAACGCTGTACGACAAGATCTGGAACGACCATCTGGTCCACGAGGCCGACGACGGCACCTGCCTGCTCTATATCGATCGCCACCTGGTGCACGAGGTGACCTCGCCGCAGGCGTTCGAAGGGCTGCGCGCCGCCGGCCGCAAGGTGCACGCGCCCGAGAAGACACTCGCCGTCGTCGACCATAACATCCCGACCACCGACCGCTCGAAGCCGAACCCCGATCCTGAAAGCATCGAGCAGATGCGGGTGATGGCGGAGAACGCCAAGGAATTCGGCATCGAGTATTACAACGAGTTCGACAAGCGCCAGGGCATCGTTCATGTCATCGGTCCGGAGCAGGGTTTTACGCTGCCCGGCACCACCATCGTCTGCGGTGACAGCCACACCTCGACGCATGGCGCGTTCGGCGCGCTCGCGCACGGCATCGGCACCTCCGAGGTCGAGCATGTGCTGGCGACGCAGACGCTGATCCAGAAGAAGGCCAAGAACATGCGCGCGATCGTCGACGGCAAATTGCCCGAAGGCGTGACCGGCAAGGACATCATCCTGGCGATCATCGGCGAGATCGGCACCGCCGGCGGCACCGGCTATGTGCTGGAATATGCCGGCGAGGCGATCCGTGCGCTCTCGATGGAAGGCCGCATGACGGTCTGCAACATGTCGATCGAAGGCGGCGCGCGCGCCGGCCTGGTTGCGCCCGACCAGAAGGCGTTCGACTTCCTGCGCGGCCGCCCGAAGGCGCCAAAGGGCGCCGCCTGGGATGCGGCGATGCGCTACTGGGAGACGCTGCGCTCCGACGAGGGCGCGCATTTCGACCACGAGATCCGGCTCGACGCGGCCAAGCTGCCGCCGATCGTCACCTGGGGCACGAGCCCTGAGGACGTCATCTCGGTGACCGGCTTCGTGCCCGATCCCGACAAGATCGCCGATGAGGCCAAGCGCATCTCCAAGCATCGCGCGCTGAAATATATGGGCCTGACCGCCGGTACGAAGATCACCGATATCAAGCTCGACCGTGTCTTCATCGGTTCCTGCACCAACGGCCGTATCGAGGACCTGCGTGCCGCCGCGAAGATCGCCGAGGGCAAAACCGTCAACGGCAACGTCAACGCGATGATCGTGCCGGGCTCGGGCATTGTGAAGGAGCAGGCGGAAGCCGAAGGCCTCGACAAGATCTTCATTGCGGCCGGCTTCGACTGGCGCGAGCCGGGCTGCTCGATGTGCCTTGCGATGAACCCGGACAAGCTGAAGCCGGAAGAGCGCTGCGCCTCGACCTCGAACCGCAACTTCGAGGGCCGCCAGGGCTTCAAGGGCCGCACCCATCTGGTGTCGCCCGCGATGGCCGCGGCCGCCGCGATCGCCGGCCACTTCGTCGACGTCCGCGACTGGCGGTAAGGCAAGCGTCAGATTCTTTTTTGACGCGTTTTCTTCACGCGAACCGGGACACTTCGCTCGAAAACGCTATTGCTTCGTCTCAAGCTCGAGCCGTTTCGGAAACGGCTCGTTAACGGGGCGCACGCACACTGCCTCCTTGCGAAAACAAGCCTTCGCAAGGAGCGCGTGCCGTGGCCGATAAACCCGAATTCGTCGACATGATCAGCGACGCGACGCGCCAGAAGCGCCGTCGTGCCGTGGCGCGCATCATCGATCCGCTTCCCGAGGTGAAGGAAACCTCGCGCCTCAGCCACTGGCCGCCGGAGCGCTGGACGCAATGGCGGATGGAAAACCTGACGCCGTGGAAGATAAAGTCCTGGAAGCTGAAGAACTGGGACTAACGCCCCTTTCTTGACGCGTTTTCTTCACGCGAAGCGGCGCTCGAACACGCTCCAGCGCGCAAAGAAAGGGACCCAACAAGACGGGCGCCGTGAGGCGCCCGCTGTCATTTCAGACTTTACCAATAGACCCGGTACGGCCGCCAGTAGTGGCGGTGGTGCCACCACGGCCGGCAGATCCGGCGCGGTCCGTAATAGGTCCAGACCACCCGGCAACGGCGGTGATGATAATAGGCCGGGTAATAGTAGGACGATCCGTAGAAGAAGCGCCGGTGATGGAAGTGCCGGCGGTAATAGGGCCGATAGCCGTAGCGGTAACCGCCGCCGTAGAAGCGGTGGTAGCCACCATAATGGCGATGGAAGCCGCCATAGCGATAGCCGCCATGGAACGCCGGCGCGGCGCGGAAGCCACCACCATGGAAGCCACGGCCGTGAAATCCGCCGCCGTGGAAGCCACCGCCGCGAAACCCGCCACCGCGAAAGCCGCCACCGCGAAACCCGCCGCCGCGAAACCCGCCGCCGCGAAACCCGCCACCGCGGAAGCCGCCGCCATGAAATCCGCCGCCGCCGTGGCCGCCACCGCCATGCCGGACCTGGGTCGTCATGGCATCGGCCGCAGACTTTGCCGCGGGCGCGGCGCCCGGGCTCACCAGCGACAGCGCTTCGGCGCGCTGCTGCGAAGCGACCGACAATGCGAAGACCGCGGCCGCCACAACGCCGAGACGGCGCACCAATCCGCGCCGCAAATAGCTCTCCCTCATCTCTGAACCTCCCTGACAACGGCAATGAGCACCACCCTGCTCGGCAGCCGGCTTCATTGCGTTCATTGCAGTCGCTCCCGGCATGACGCTAAAAATCGCTGAGTGAATGCGCCATGAACGCGCAAAACGCTGCGGCGAAACGTCCGGGAGAAACGTCAGTGACTGTCTATGTGATCGTGCAACTCAAGATGACCGATCGCGCCGCCTATGATCGGTATCAGGCGCGCTTCTTCGACGTATTCAGGAAATTCAACGGACGCCTGCTGTCGGCCGACGAACAGCCCGCGGTGCTCGAGGGCAGCTGGGATCGCGACAAGCTGGTGCTGATGTCATTCCCTGACGAAGCCGCATTCCGTGCCTGGTCGGAGTCGCCCGAATATGTCGAGATCTCCAGGGATCGCAAGGCGGGTGCGCAAGGCATTGTGCTGCTGGCGAAGGGCTTCGCGCCCTGAGGCGGACGGAGCAGCTCCGATCGGAGAGCTGCTCTCTTGTTGCACCGCTGATGTCGCGCCTGGCGCGACTGCGCGCATTACCAGAACGGGCCGAACCCGAAGCCGAAGGTGAATGGCGCCGGCGCGGCATAGGGGTACGGCCGATAGTAATAGGGCCGCCCGTAATAATAGGAGCCGTACGGCCGATAATAGGAATAGGGCCGGTAGTACGGCCGGTAGCCGTAGTGATAGTGGCGACGATGGTAATGGTGATGATGGCGCTGCGCGCTGATATCCGTTGCCTTGCCTGCTTGCCGCTGCGGTGCCGCGGCCTGCGGCGTGGCTGATGCCGCGGCGGTTGCCGATGCCGGCGCTGTCAACGCGAATGCACACGCGACAGCCGCAACACCGATCCATCTCATCATGATCAACTCCTACAGATTGCGATGGATGTCATCTCGCGTGGGCGAATCTGCCGGTTTGATGGCTGAGAATGACAACAGGCCCGCTGCTCACGGGCCTGTGTCTCAACTGCGCTAATACGCCGCGCGATCAACGGCGCCAGTGGCGACGATGCCCCCAGCCGCGGTGATGTCCACGATGCCAGCCACGATGCCAGCCGCGCCCGCCCCAGCGTACCTGCGTGGTCGTCTGGTTCGCATTGTCCTGAACCGTAGCGGCTGTGCCCGGCGTGGCGAGCGACATCGCGCTTGCACGCTCGGCCGGTGCCGCCAACACCAACACGGCACCGACAGCCGCGAGCCCCAGAACCTTCATCGCCTTCATGAATTGTCTCCTTGATCCCTTGATGTCACGTCTTGCAACGACGACTTGAACTTCTGCTTGACGCGTTCTCCTCACGCGAACCGGAGCCTGTCCTGCATCACGCGCGGGACAGGCTCCGCTGGAAAACGCTTCAGCTTTCGAATCGACGCCGTTGCCGCGACGCAGATCGCTAGCAGAATGCGGGCGACGTGAATGGGAAGTGAATGACTGCGCCACGAACATGAATGCTGCCGGCGCAATCAGGTTCCAGCACTGCGCGCGATTTTTCGCGTTCGTGTGCAAACGACATAGACGATGGTCGTATCTCGCCTTCCGTTTGTTGCAGGAGATTGCCGTGACACGAACAAGCCCACGCAGATCGATGCTTCGAACAGCCCTCGCGCTCTGCGGTTCCATCATGCTCGGCGATGTCGCGCTCGCCTCGCAAGGACCGGGCGACGACATCGGCACCGCAAGCCATCGCACGAGGATGCTGATGGCGGCGGCGGTCTATGGGGCGACAGGATTGATTGCGGCTGTTGCGATGATCGGCACGGCGCGCCGACATACGCATAACTAGCCCGGCCGCCAGAAGCAGTTCATGCGCGGCGTGATCACGGTACCGCTCGGCCGGTGCTCCTGCACATAGGTCGCGGTGCAGTCGCGCACGGCGTTCGGACCGGGGTTGTAGCGCGGGATGACATCGGGTTCCCAATGATCGGGCCGGGACCGGTAGATCGGCACCCGCTTCAGCCGGCGGCGCTCGACGACGCGCGTGCGCGCGATCGGTGCCGCCTCGCCGACGCGCGCCTCAGCCGCCGCGCTCTGAGCCTGCGCCTCTGTCGCCGGGAGCGAGAGCCCGACTGCTACAGCCAACAGCGCTGCCGCCACGATCCGTTTCATTACGCCCACCCAAGCTCGATTCTTGAGCCCCATTCGTGGGCGGCACGGTCTCCCATTGCGCCGCCAAGGTCAACTGCGCTGGCGCCGCCGATAGCACTCGCGCTAAAGGAGTGTCATGTGGACCACAGAAAAAGCCCCCTCGCTGGCCGAGATGGAGGCCATGGCGCACGAGGTTTTCGAGCGCCTGCCCAAGACGTTCCGGGCCCTCTGCGAGGGCCTGATCATCCGCGTCGACGACTTTCCGACCGACGAGGTGCTCGACGAGATGCAGGCCGAGAGCGAGTTCGACCTGCTCGGCCTGTTTCAGGGCATCGGCCTGCCGCAGCAGAGCCATAGCGACGTGGCCCGGCTGCCCAACCTGGTCTGGCTGTACCGCCGGCCGATCCTGGATTACTGGGCGGAGCACGACGAGACCCTCGGCCACATCGTTCGCCACGTGCTGATCCATGAGATCGGGCACCATTTCGGCCTCTCCGACGCCGATATGGAGGCGATTGAGGCCGATGCGGGCTAGCCCTGCAGAAATGGCCCTTTTACCGCTGTCACATTCGCGATAAACATCCGGCAGATATCCGCTATTTTTTGCCCGGGAAGAGCACCGATGGACAAGTTCACCACGCTGGAAGGCGTCGCGGCGCCGCTGAAGATCATCAATGTCGACACCGACATGATCATTCCGAAGCAGTACCTCAAGACCATCAAGCGCACCGGCCTTGGCAAGGGGCTTTTCTCCGAGCAGCGCTACAAGGATGACGGCAGCGAGAACCCGGATTTCGTCCTCAACCAGCCCGCCTATCGCAACGCGAAGGTGCTGGTCGCCGGCGACAATTTCGGCTGCGGCTCGAGCCGCGAGCACGCGCCCTGGGCACTGCTCGACTTCGGCATCCGCTGCGTGATCTCGACCTCGTTTGGCGACATCTTCTACAACAACTGCTTCAAGAACGGCATCCTGCCGATCCGCGTGTCGCAGGAGGACCTCGACAAGCTGTTCGACGACGCCGAGCGCGGCGCCAATGCGACGCTGACCATCGACCTCCCCAACCAGGAGATCCGCGGTCCCGACGGCGGTAAGGTCAAGTTCGAGATCGACCCGTTCCGCAAGCACTGCCTGATCAACGGCCTCGACGACATCGGCCTGACGATGGAAAAGAAATCGTCGATCGACAGCTACGAGACCAAGCTCAAGGAACGCGCCTGGGCTTGAGGCTCAGCCCATCATCGTGCCCCGGTGCCGTCAGGCGCCGGGGCTTTTCTTTGCCGAATTCGCTCGCCGCAAACCCGCTGATAGCTGACGCGCATGCTGCCTGATATCGTCACCTTCTGGCACGGCTCGATGGACGCGCTGCGCCAGACCTGCCTGCGCTCGCAGGCGGCGGCGGGGCACAAGGTCACCGTCTACAGTTTCGATCCGATTCCCGGCCTGCCCGACGGTATCGGCAATGCCGAAGCCGAAGCCGTGCTGCCGCATTCGTTCGCGGAGAAGCTGCGCCCGGCGGAGCCCGACGGCTCGTGGCGCGACTGGACCATGCTGCAGTTCAGCGACTTCTTCCGCATGCGGCTGATGGCGCGGCGCGCCGGTCTCTGGCTCGACGCTGACGTGCTGCTGCTGAAGGGCGTCGAGCTCGATCCGGCCAAGCCCTATTTTGCCTGGGAGCGGCCGCGGCAGCTCGGCAACTCCGTGCTGTATCTGCCGCCCGACGATCCGATCGTGCGCGCCTTCGATGCGCTGATGCAGCAGGACGAGCTGATCCCGGACTGGCTGGCGCTGCGCCATCGCCTGACCTTTGCGATGCGCCGGCTGCGCGGCAAGTCCAATCGCCTCGCCGACATCCGTGTCGCGATCTACGGCCCGGCGGCGCTCACCGCGCTGGCGCGCCGCGCAGGCGAATTGCAGCACGCGCTGCCGAAGCGATCATTCTACGCCGTGCATGCCGAGCCGAAGCTGTTCTTCGAGCCGTCGGATTTTTCGCACTACCTGAACGATCCCGGGATCATCGGCCTGCACATCTCGCCGAAAGGACGCGGCAAGGAGGCGCCGATCCCGGGCAGCCTCTACGCGTGGGCGGCGGAGAGGTTTGGGGCGTAACGCAAACACGGCTGCACCCTCTCCCCTTGTGGGAGAGGTGGCTTCGCGAAGCGAAGCCGGGTGAGGGGTTCTCTCCCCACGGGAGAATCCCGGAAGCGGAGACAACCCCTCATCCGGCGCTTCGCGCCACCTTCTCCCACGGGGGGAGAGGGAAGGCGCTTCGCTGGGCTAATGCCCCATCGCGGCGATCGCATCGGCGATCGCGATCGTGCGCCTGGCCATCTCGGCGTGTAGCCGCTCGACCATGCGGCCGTCGAGCTGGATCGCGCCGCGCGAGGCGTTCTCCGGCTTCTCGAAGGCGGCAATGATCTTGCGCGCCTCGGCGACCTCGGCCTCCGGCGGCGTGAAGATCGCGTTGCAGGCATCGATGTGGCTCGGATGGATCAGCGTCTTGCCGTCGAAGCCGAGATCGCGGCCCTGCGCACATTCCTCGGCGAAGCCGTCGACATTGCTGATGTCGCTGTAGGGACCGTCGAGGATCTCGAGCCCGTGCGCGCGGGTCGCCAGGATGCAATGCGTGATCATCGGAATCATTGCCGCGCGGCCCGGCTTCATCCGGATCCGGGTTTCGCGCGCAATGTCGTTCGGCCCGAACACGAAGCCGGCGAGCCGGGTTTCGGAATCCTTCGATGCCGCGGCCAGCTTGTCGGCGTCGAGCACCGCGCGCGCGGTCTCGATCATTGCCCAGACCCGGATCGAGGCAGGCGCATTGATGTCGCTAAGGCGATCGGCGACGGCGTTGAGATCGTCGACGGTCGAGATCTTGGGAACCAGGATCCCGTCCGGCTGCGACTTGCCGGCCATGCCGATGTCGTCGACCCACCAGGGCGTGTCGAGCGCGTTGATGCGGATCAGCACCTCGCGCTTGCCAAAGCCCTTGGCCGCGACCGCCGTGGCGATCTGCTCCCGGGCTGTGACCTTGGCGTCGGGGGCAACGGAATCCTCCAGGTCGAGGATAATGCCGTCCGCCGGCAGCGTCCGGGCCTTTTCCAGCGCCCGTGCATTCGATCCCGGCATGAACAACAAGCTGCGGCGCGGACGGGTCATCGACATTCTCCTGGGGGCTCGGGCTCCGCCGGTGGCCATTGTTTAGGCATCGGGCGGGAACCATTCTTCAACGCTGCCGTATCATCTCAGGCCACACGCCGAAAGTCTTGTTCCCGTTACCCGCATGTGGTTAGCCAGAGGCCATGAAATTCTTTCCTAAGCAGTTGATCGACGGCTACCGGACGTTCGCGACCCAGCGGCTGCCGACCGAGCAGTCGCGCTACCAGGATCTCTCGGAGCGCGGCCAGTTTCCCGAGACCATGGTGATCGGCTGCTGCGACTCCCGCGTCTCGCCGGAGGTGATCTTCGACGCCGGCCCCGGCGAGTTGTTCGTGGTCCGCAACATCGCCAATCTGGTTCCGGTCTATCAGCCCGACAGCAACGCCCACGGCGTCTCGGCCGCGCTGGAATACGCCGTGACCGTGCTGAAGGTGAAGAACATCGTGGTGCTGGGCCACGCGCAGTGCGGCGGCATCCGCGCCTTCGTCGACAAGATCAAGCCGCTCACGCCCGGCGACTTCATCGGCAAATGGATGCAGATGTTCATCAAGCCCGGCGAAATCGTCGAGCAACGCGAGCATGAGACCATGCAGGACTTCGTCGTCCGCATCGAGAAGGCCGCGGTGTTCCGCTCGCTGGAGAACCTGATGACGTTCCCATTCGTGCGCGAACGCGTCGAGAGCGGCGAGATGCAGCTGCACGGTGCCTATTTCGGCGTCGCCGAGGGCTCGCTGTTCGTGCTCGACCGGGTCGCGAAGGAATTCATCAGCGTCCGCGACGAGCTGAAATCAGACCAGTAATCTACTCGTTGCCGTGATGGCCGCTGCCCCAGCGGTCGGAGATCGCGAGCATGAAGGACGACACCACGAATACCAGGTGCACGCCGACCAGCCAGGCGAGCTTGCTGGGGTCGAACGCGGTATCGAGGTTCATGAACGCCTTCAGCACCTGAATCGCCGAGATCGCGACGATCGACGCCAGCAGTTTTTGCTTCAGGCCACCGAAATCGACCTTGGTCATCCAGTCCGGCCAATCCGGATGCCCTTCCGGATCGATCTTCGAGACGAAGTTCTCGTAGCCTGAGAACACCACGATCAGGATCAGATTGCCGGTCAGCGAGATGTCGATCAGCGCCAGCACGCCGAGAATGATGTCGGATTCCTTGGCATCCGGCACATGCAGGATGAAGTGCCACAGCTCCATGCAGAACTTGAACAGCAACGCCGCGAGGCTGATGACGAGACCGAAATAGAACGGCGCCATCAGCCAACGGCTGTTGAACAGCAGGTTCTCGAAACGACGTTCAACCCGCTTCAGCGTCGGATTGGGCCGATAGGTCCCCGGTTGTTCCGCTTCCGCCATGCCACGCGCTTCCTGACGCCGTATTCTCGCGGCAGCTTTTATGCCGCCTTCTGCTTGGCGGTGATCAGCTTGCGGTTGATCAGGACTTCGGCGATCTGCACGGCATTGAGCGCCGCGCCCTTGCGCAGATTGTCCGACACGCACCAGAACGACAGGCCGTTCTCCACTGTCGCGTCCTCGCGGATGCGGCTGATATAGGTCGCGTCCTCGCCGGCCGCCTCGTAGGGCGTGACGTAGCCGCCCGGCTCGTGCTTGTCGATCACGAGGCAGCCCGGCGCGCGGCGCAGGATGTCGCGCGCCTCGTCCGGCGTGATCGGATTGGCGAACTCGACGTTGACGGCTTCGGAGTGACCGACGAAGACCGGCACGCGTACGCAGGTGGCGGCGAGCTTGATCTTCGGATCGAGGATCTTCTTGGTCTCCGCCATCATCTTCCACTCTTCCTTGGTGTAGCCGTCTTCCATGAAGACGTCGATCTGAGGAATGACGTTGAAGGCGATGCGCTTCGGAAACTTCTTATTGACCAGCTCGTCATTGGTGTAGACGGCCTTGGTCTGCGAGAACAATTCGTCCATTGCGTCCTTGCCGGCGCCCGACACCGATTGATAGGTCGAGACCACGACGCGCGTGATCGTCGCCTTGTCGTGCAGCGGCTTCAGCGCGACCACGAGCTGCGCGGTCGAGCAGTTCGGGTTGGCGATGATGTTCTTCTTGGTGAAGCCGGCGGTCGCATCCGCGTTCACTTCGGGCACGATCAGCGGCACGTCCGGGTCCATGCGCCAGGCTGAGGAGTTGTCGATCACGACCGCGCCGGCGGCGCCGATCTTGGGCGACCATTCCTTGGAGACCGAGCCGCCGGCCGACATCAGGCAGATGTCGATGTCGGAGAAGTCATAGTGCTCGAGCGCCTTCACCTTCAGCGTGCGGTCGCCATAGGAGACCTCGATGCCGACGCTGCGGCGCGAGGCCAGCACGACGACCTCGTCGGCGGGGAATTTGCGCTCGTCGAGAATGTTGAGCATTTCGCGCCCGACATTGCCGGTCGCTCCGACCACCGCGACTTTGTAACCCATCGTTCACTCTCCGACGAAAAATGCCCGTTCCCCCGCAAGCTGCGGAAAGGGAAGAGGCAGCGCTTCTATGCGAGAAACCCCGTCAAGACAACGTTGCGTAGCTTTTGAGCGTTTTGATGCGTTTATTTCGGGCCGATCCGGCCGCGCCCCATCATACGAGAATTCCGTCAGCACTGACGAGCTTCGTCGACGAGGTGTACGCCACGCTCTCCCGGCTGTTCGCCTATGTCGCCGTGCTCGCGCTGTTCGTCGTCCTCGGCAACTATCTATGGAAGCAACTGCCCAACGCAACGGCGATGGCGGCCCCTGCCGCCGCAGGCTGGAGCCCGGCCGGCCGCACGGCGCCGGCCTTTGCCGTGAGCCGGCTAGATCTGCGAGATAAAACAGGGACTTACGAGATCCTCCGGCACCCCGAGGGCGGCCGCAAGGACGTCTTCGGTTGGGCCGATGCCAACGGCGCGGCGGTCGCCGAGCTGGAAATCTATCGCCCCGGCGGCGAGGCCATGGGGCCTGCGGCCACCGAGATTGCCGGGCGGCTCGACCCGGGCGGCGTCCACGAGCTCGAGGCTGCCGGCATCGTCGACAGCAAGTTCGGCAGCGTCACGCTGCTGCGCCCGGCGCGGCAGGACGGCGACCGTGCCTGCCTCGGCTTCCTCAAGCAGGCCGACGCGCCTGACCTTCGAATCTCCGGCTGGACCTGCCAGGGCACCAGCCTGCCGGCGCGCCGCGCCGCGATCGTCTGCATGCTGAACCGCCTGACCCTGCTGGCTGCGGGCAACGATCCGCGGCTCGCCGCCCTGTTCGCGCATGCCGAGCTCAAGCGCACCGACTGCGTTACCTCCGGCGTGCCCGCCCTGTCGGCCGACTGGGTCATGGGCAGCGAGAACCCGCGCCTGCGCGGCGCCCTTTGATGGCGAGACCGTGGCAAGGCACTGGTTTTCATGAAACTTTTGCGCTTGGACACGCATTATCTCAGCCGGTGTGGCGCAATTGACCTAGTGACGGCCTCCCCACCATGGCTACAATGTGTTCCGAGTGATTTTGGCGGACGCGCCAGCCCCGATGGGGCCGTAATGACGAGGATGCGATGACCTTGAAATTCCCTGCCGCGAACAAGCTCGTGGTGTTGCTTGCCGCGGCTGCCGTCACCGCAACCGCGTTCGGCATGACCGCGGCCAGCGCGCAGAGCCCGGCCAAGCGCAAGCAGCAGGAGCAGTATGACCGCGACGGCCGCCGCTATTACGGCGCCCAAGGTCCGAACCGTGTCTATCAGCAGGGCCCGCGCACCCGCGTTTACGTCACCACGCGCTCCTGGCTCGACGCCGGCACCGAAGTGCTGCCCGGCGATCGTAAGTTCAACGACTACGCCTATCCGCCGGATATCGGCTATCCCTCGTTCGCGCGCGAGAACAACAACCGCCCGATCGATCGCCAGCCGCTCAGCCCGCCGGCCGATCTCGGCGGCTATCCGCGGAATTTCCCGCTGTACTGAGACGTCTCACCCGGCGTCGTCCCGGCGAAGGCCGGGACCCATACGCCGCGGCCTCTCGATCTGAAATGATTGTTCGCCGATCTTCGTAACCATCGACATCGGTGGTTATGGGTCCCGGCCTTCGCCGGGACGACATCGTGTTTGTGTCAGCCGCGCGCCATCACGCGTGCAGCTTCTGCAATTCCTTCAGGATCGCCTCGCCCATCTGGCTCGTGCTGGCCGGCGTGGTGCCTTCCGACTTGATGTCGGCGGTGCGCAAGCCGCTGGCGAGCACGGCCGCGATCGCGGCATCGACCTTGTCGGCGAGCTCGCCCATGTCGAAGGAATAGCGCAGCGCCATGCCGAACGACGAGATCATCGCGATCGGATTGGCGAGGCCTCGGCCTGCGATATCGGGCGCCGAGCCGTGCACCGGCTCGAACAGCGAGCGCCGCTTCTTCGTCTTCGAATCGACTTCGCCGAGCGAGGCCGACGGCAGCATGCCGAGCGAGCCGGTCAGCATCGCCGCGATGTCCGACAGCATGTCGCCGAACAGATTGTCGGTCACGATGACGTCGAACTGCTTCGGCGCCTTGACGAGGTTCATACCGCCGGAATCGGCGAGCTGGTGCTCGAGCGTGACGTCCTTGTATTCGCGCGCATGGACCTGGGTCATGACCTCGTTCCAGAGCACGCCCGACTTCATGACGTTGCGCTTCTCCATCGACGTCACCTTGTTGCGGCGCTTGCGCGCCAGGTCGAAGGCGACGCGGCCGATGCGCTCGATCTCGTAGGTGTCGTAGACCTGGGTGTCGACCGCACGCTTCTGGCCGTTGCCGAGATCGGTGATGGTTTTCGGCTCGCCGAAATAGACGCCGCCGGTGAGTTCGCGCACGATCATGATGTCGAGGCCCTCGACAACGTCGCGCTTCAGGCTCGAGGCCTCGGCGAGCGCCGGGTAGCACACCGCCGGACGCAGATTGGCGAACAGGCCGAGATCCTTGCGCAGCCGCAGCAGGCCGGCCTCGGGACGCACCTCATAGGGCACGCTGTCCCACTTCGGGCCGCCGACCGCGCCGAAGATCACGGCGTCCGCCGCAGTCGCCTTGGCCATGTCGCCCTCGGAGATCGACACCTTGTGGGCGTCATAGGCGGAACCGCCGACCAGGCCCTGCTCCGTCTCGAACTTCGCGATGCCCTGCGCATTCAGCCAGTCGATCAGGCGCTGCACCTCGGCCATCACTTCGGGGCCGATGCCGTCGCCGGGGAGAAGCAGCAGTTTATGGGTCGCCATGGTGTTACCTCGAGCTAATCGTTGTTGTCGTTGCCGGGCAAGAGCGCGAAGCGCGTCCTCGCACAGATGACCCGGCAATCCATCCCGCTTCGAAAGGCCTTTGAAGATGGATGGATGCCCGGGTCGAGCCCGGGCATGACGAGCGGGGGGAAATCCGGCCGGAGTGCTAAAACGCCGGAGCCGGATTGGCAAGGCACCCTGGATCGGCCCAGAATGGTCCCAACGGGCAACCCGCGCCTTCAGAAGCCAACAAGACGGACCTCATGACCGCAGCCATCGTCTACGCCTTCGCCTCGGCCATTTTCCTCGGCGCCGGGGTGGTGCTGGCGCAGCTTGGCCTGCGCACCGTCGAGCCGCTGTCGGGCGCCGCGATCAGCGTGCCCACTTTCACCCTGCTGTTCCTGGTGCTGTCGCCGCTGATCCTGCATGGCGAGCCGGTGGTCTGGCGTGCGCTGCCGATCTTCATGGCGATCGGGCTGTTCTTCCCGGCCTCGCTGACGCTCCTGACCTTTGCGTCAAACCGGGCGCTGGGACCGGTCATCACCTCGACGCTGGGCAATCTGGCGCCGCTGTTTGCGGTCACCGCCGCCGTGGTGCTGCTGCACGAGCCCTTGCTGCCGCAGCAGCTCATCGGCCTCGTCGTCGCGGTCGCGGGCGCCGCCATCATCACCGTGACGAGGCCGCGCGACCTCGGCCATTGGCGCAGCTGGGCCCTGCTGCTGCCGCTCGCGAGCGCGCTGGTGCGCGGCATCGTGCTGCCGATCGCCAAGCTCGGCCTTGCGATCTGGCCGAGCCCGCTATGGGCCTGCCTGGTCGGCTATGTCATGTCCTCGCTGGTGGTGCTGATTGTGCAACGGGTCCGCAAGGGCAGCTTCATGGTGCAGGCGCCGCGCGAGGGCCGGTTCTGGTTCGCGCTGACCGGGATCAGCAACGGGCTCAGCGCGCTCAGCCTGTTTGCCGCGGTCCGCAACGGCCCGATCACGCTGGTGGCGCCGCTCGCCGCGATCTATCCGCTGGTCACCGTGGCGATGAGCGCGGTGGTGCTCAAGCATGTCGAGATCACCGCGCGGATCGTCGGCGGCACCCTGCTGACCGTGATCGGCGTCGCGCTGGTCCTGATTGCCTGATACGCAAGACAGTGTTGCGGGCATCGGCGCTGGGCAGCGCCGCCGCGGCCTGTCACAATGGCCGCATTGCCGGAGTGAATTGTGAGAGCCCCCGCCCCGTCCTACCCGCATCCCGCGCGGCTGATCCTTATTCTGTCGCTCGCACCGACGGTCGGTCTTGGCATCGGCCGGTTTGCCTATTCGCTGGTGCTGCCCGACATGCGCGACTCGCTGGCCTGGTCGTATTCGGCCGCCGGCTTCATGAATACGATCAATGCCGCCGGCTATCTGGTCGGCGCGCTGCTCGCCTCGCGGCTGATTGAACGGTTCGGACTTGCCGCGTCGGTGCGCTGGTCGACGCTGGCCTGCGCGCTGTCGCTGGCGCTTTGCGCCCTCTCGGGCAATTTCGTGGTGCTGAGCTTTGCCCGTCTGCTGGTCGGCTTCGCCGCCGCGATCGGCTTTGTCGGCGGCGGCGCGCTTGCGGCAACCATCGCGCAATCGCGACCCGAACGCGCGAACTTCCTGCTCAGCCTGTTCTATGCCGGGCCGGGCGTCGGCATCCTCGCATCGGGCTTGATCGCGCCCTTCGTGCTGCAGGGCTTCGGCGCCGGCTCGTGGTGGATCGTGTGGTGGGCGATGACGCTACTTTCCGCGATCATGACCGTGCCGCTGATGCTGGCGCCGCTCCACGCCAACACCGCCGCCGGCGGCATCGTGCGGACCCAATTCGCTGTCATGCCGGTCCTGATCTACCTCGCCGCCTACTTCCTGTTCGGCGCCGGTTACATCGCCTACATGACTTTCATGATCGCCTATGTCCGGGACGGCGGCGGCGGCGCAGCTGCACAGAGCGCGTTCTGGAGCCTGATCGGCGTCAGCGCATTCGTGACGCCCTGGGTCTGGGGGCGGGTGCTGGCGCTCGACCGCGGCGGGCTTGCCACCACCATCATCCTCGGCGTCAACGCGCTCGGCGCCAGCCTGCCGATCTTCGGGCATTCGCCGCTGGTGCTTGCGATCTCGGCGCTGGTGTTCGGCGTCGCCTTCTTCGCCGTGGTCGGCTCGACCACCGCCTTCGTGCGTTTCAACTACCCGCCGCAATCCTGGCCGACCGCGATCGCGGCGATGACCATCGCGTTCGGCATCGGCCAGACGCTCGGACCGATCGTGGTCGGCGCCATCACCGACGCGGTCGGCAGCCTGTCATTTGCGTTGAACGTCTCGGCCGCGATGCTCGCGCTCGGCGCGCTGCTGTCGGCGTTTCAGAGGAAGGTCCCCTCCCGGCGTCGTCCCGGCGAAGGCCGGGATCCATAACCACAAGCGGTTGCGGTGGAGGGGAGCGACTCCCGGCCTGCCTTTTCCCTCAGCCGCGGAGTATGGGTCCCGGCTTTCGCCGGGACGACAGCGAGTCAACTCCCGCTGAACGAATTGTAGCCCTGGTCTTCCCAGTAGCCGCCCTTGTAGTCGTTGGTGACTTCCATCGAGAGCACGTATTTCGGGTTCTTGAAGCCGAGCTTGGTCGGGACCCGGATCTTCATCGGAAAGCCGTAGGCGCGCGGCAGGACCTCGTCGGCGAATTTGAACGTCATCTGGGTCTGCGGATGGAGCGCCGAGCGCATGTCGAGCGGCGAGTTGTAGCCGTCCTTGTCGGCGCACTGGAACCAGACATATTTGGCGCGGGTGTCGGCGCCGACCAGCTTGAGGAAATCGCGCAGGGGCGTGCCGGTCCAGCTGCCGATCGCGCTCCAGCCCTCGACGCAGATGTGGCGCGTCACCTGCTTGACCTGCGGCAGCTTGTACAATTCGTCGAGCGTCCACGACTTCTTGTTGTCGACCAGCCCGCGCACCTCGAGCTTCCAGTCAGCGCCTGCGATCTCAGGCGCGTCGTCGAGATCGTAATAGGCGTTGAACGGGAACGGCTTGGTGATCATGCTCTCGGGAAAGGTCGGCGCCAGCGCATCCGGATTGAACATCCAGGCCTGCACCGCATCGTTGAACTTCGAAACGTGCTTCAGCATTTCCTCGGCCGACGACGAATCGACCACATCGCAGCCGGTCAATAGCGTCAGCGCGCCGAGGCTGGTGCCCGCCGTGATGAAGCGACGGCGCGTCAGCTCCGGCATCGCCTTCACCGCATCGCGCACGAGCAGCTTCTTGTCGACACCGGGGATCAGGAGCCTGCGGAGACGACCCATGACTACCTCCCTCAGCGTGCGATGATCATGGCGCGCAGGCTCTTCGGCACCAGCAGCGCGAGCGCGACATGGATCACCAGGAAGGCGACGATCAGCGCCATGCAGGTGAAGTGAACATAACGGGCGAAATCGTAACCGCCGAACAGCGACACCAGCCAATGCAGCTGCACCGGCTTCCACATCGACAGGCCGGACAGCACGATGACGACGCCGACCACGATGATGCCGGCATAGAGCAGTTTCTGCACCGAATTGTATTTGCTGAGATCGTCATGCGACAGCTTGAAGGTCAGCGCCGCCTTGGTGTCGGCAATCACGCCGCCGGGGGTGATCGGCAGCAGCTTCTTGCGGAAGCGGCCGGTGGCGAAGCCGAGCGCCAGATAGACCAGGCCGTTGACCATCAACAGCCACATCGCGGCGAAATGCCAGAGCAGCGCACCGCCGAGCCAGCCGCCGAGCGTGATGCTCCGCGAGAAGGTGAAGCCAAACAGCGGCGAGGCGTTGTAGATTTGCCAGCCGGACATAATCATCAGGATCATCGCGAAGGCGTTGATCCAGTGCACCATGCGCACCCAGACCGGCTGGATCGCCTTCGCGGGTGCCGCGGTCTCTGTCTGGTGGTCGCTGACGGCAAGGCTCGTCATGGGATATCTCTGCTCGTGGTCGTTACCGGGTTATACGCCCGGAACCGGCGGTCCGTTACGGGGTCGCGCATCATCAGTTTGATATAGGCTGCTTCATATGGTCACAAAAATGCGAGCCGGGGCGAGGCGCCGGCTCGCTATGTCGCGGGTCCTTTGAGGGACTAAAGCAGGCCGTCAGGTGTTACGTCGCCGGCATCAGCACGGTATCGACCACATGGATGACGCCGTTCGACTGGTTGACGTTGGAAATCGTCACCATCGAGGTGCCGCCCTTGGCATCGACGATCCAGACCTTGCCGTCCTGCTTCTTGACGGTCAGCTCCTCGCCTTCGGCGGTCTTCAGCTTCTTGCCGTCGGTGAGGTCGGAGGCCTCGAGCTTGCCCGGCACCACATGGTAGGTGAGGATCTTGGTCAGAGTCGCCTTGTTCTCGGGCTTGACGAGGGTGTCGACGGTTCCGGCCGGCAGCTTGCCGAACGCGGCATTGGTCGGCGCGAACACCGTGAACGGGCCCTTGCCTTCCAGCGTGCCGACCAGGCCCGCGGCCTTCACCGCGGCGACGAGCGTGGTGTGATCCTTCGAGTTGACGGCGTTCTGCACGATGTTCTTCGACGGGAACATCGCGGCGCCGCCGACCATCACGGTCTTTTCCTCGGCACGGACCGGCGCCACGACAGTGGCGGTGATCGCAAGCGCGCTGAAGGCGGCGGCGGCGAGATAGGCAATACGCTTCGACATGGTTTCATCTCCCGATGAGTAGGCCGACCGGCGAGGCTTCGCCGGCGTTGAAGGGGCAACAACGGCGCGTGCTGGTTGATGAGTGCGTCGTCGTTGGCCGAGCTACGGCAGGTTTTCCCGACGGTTTCCGGAAATAATTCTTTGTGATTGTTGAAACCGGCCGGCGCGCGCTGCGTACACGCGACACCTCGCGCAGCCCGCCAGGCATTCCATTCAGCGGAATGGACGCGTGCGCTGCCGCGAGCAATTTGCTTGCCGCAGTCAGCTGATTGGTTCAGCTTGAGGTTGCGGCACAGCTTCGCAGAAAGCGGCCGCGGGGAGGCATCATGAGCAGCATCACGGCTGACGGCCACGCCGCACCTGCGGTGAACGATGCAAGTATCGACATCGGTCCGCTCGAGCAGAAGCATCTGCAATACGCCAACTACCGCGCGGTTGCGGACACAACCGAGATCACGAAAACGCATTGGCACATCGCCACCGCCAACGCGCTCGGCTGGGGCTTCGACGGCATGGACGGCGTGATCTTCGCGCTGATCTCGCCGATGGTGATCAAGGAATTTTCGCTGAGCCTGCCGGAGTACCGCTCCGGCATGCAGATCGCGCTGTTCGTCGGCATCGCGGGGCTTTACTTCTGGCCATGGCTCGCCGACCGCTACGGTCGCCGCACGCTGCTCGCCGTCAATATCGCGCTGTTCTCGCTCCTGATGCCGGTCGCGGCGATGTCGCCGACCTTCGCGGTGTTCGTGATCGCGCGCTCGCTGTTGTTCTTCGCGCTCAACGGCGAATGGTCGCTCGGCTCGATGCTGGTGGCGGAGACCTGGCCGGCCCGGCTGCGCGGCCGCGTCATCAGCATCACCCGCTCGGCCTGGTGCCTCGGCGCCACGCTCGCGGGTGCGATCACGGGCCTCGTCGCCGCCAATTTCGGCTGGCGCATCGCCGTCATGGTGCCCGGCGTGATCGCGCTGCTCGCGATCTATATCCGCTCCACCTGCCCGGAATCGCCCTATTGGGTGCGCGCGCAGGACCGCAAGCGGCGCATCTCGGAGACGCTTGCGCGCGGCGGCACGGTCAGCGCCGAGGACAGCGCCTGGTTCGGCAAGGCAAAGTCGGTCGGCATCCGCCAGGTGTTCATGCCCGACGTGCTGCCCGCCACGCTGGTCGCGCTGTTCGTCGCCTGCGCCAGCACATGCATCTACGGCACGGTCGGCGCCTGGATGCCGCTGTATCTATCGACCGAGAAGCACTGGTCGACCGCCGAATACAGCCTGTTCTACGTGTTCTACGGGCTCTGCGGCTTCCTCGGACTGTGCCTGGTCGGCTGGCTGATCGACAAGATCGGCCGCCGCCGCACTTTCATCATCACCCTGATCGAGGGTGCGATCTTCATGACGCTCTGGGTCTATTCCGAGGACCGCGTGCTGCTCTGGGCGTTCGGGCTCGCCTGGTGTCTCGGCTTTCTCGGCTTCTGGGGGCCGAGCACGACGCTGACCGCGGAGATCTTCCCGACCCGGATCCGCGGCGCCGCCAACGGCGTGGTCTGGGCGATCGCCTATTTCGTCGGCTTCGTGCTGTTCCCGTTCGTCTCGATCGCGCTCCAGCAGCACACCGGCTCGTTCGCGCTGGCGTTCCTCTGCATCCCCGTGCTGATGATCGCGATGGCGATCGGCGTGTACCTGTTCGTGCCGGAGCATACCGGCAAGGAGCTGAACGAGATCATCGAGTGAGTCGCGCGGGACTCCGTCGTTTGTAGCCCGGATCAAGCGCAGCGAGATCCGGAACCAGCCTCTCCGCGGGCAGACCGTCGGATTACGCTTCGCTCCATCCGGGCTACGGAGCTCCAACCTCCCCTTGAAAAGGGGAGGTCGCTTTGCTCGCAGAGCAAAGCGGGTGGGGGGATCAGCGCTCTCCGCATACAGCATCGCCTGCGGCTGACCCCCATCCCGGCCTTCCCCCTTTCAGGGGGAAGGAGAAGACGGACCTCATCTAATCCCGGTTCGCCGGCGTCTGGATGAAGCCGCGGTTGTGGGTCGGGCTGATCAGGATCTCGTTCATGCACACCCGTGCCGGCATGCTGGCGACGAAAGCGATGGTGCGGCCGCAATCCTCGGGCTGCAGCATCTTGGCCTGCTCGGCTTCGCTCGGCACCACCGGCCGCTGCTTCAGGATCGGGGTCGCGACCTCACCCGGGGACAGGCAGCAGGCGCGCAGGCCGTTGACGCATTCGTCCATGTTGAAGGAATGGGTCAGCGCCAGCACCGCGTGCTTGGTCGTGGTGTAGGCCGGGCCCGGCATCTTCGAGACGTGGCGGCCGGCCCAGGAGGCGACGTTGATGATGCAGCCGTCCTTCTGCTTGCGCATCGTCGGCAGCACCGCGCGCATGCAGTAGAGCACGCCGTTGAGGTTGACCTCGACGAGCTTGTCCCAGCCTTCCAGTTCCATGTCGGCCCAGCTGCGCTTCGGCACATTGATGCCGGCGCTGTTGACCAGGAGGTCGATGCGGCCGTGCTTGCCGACGATCGTCTCGGCGGCCTTGTTGACATCGGTCTTGTTGCTGACATCGAGCGGGATCGCCTCGGCCTTGCCGCCCTTTTTGGTGATGTTGGCCACTACGCGGTCGAGCTCTTCCCTGCGGCGGCCGGAGACCACGACGGTCCAGCCGTCCGCAGCCAGGAACTCCGCCCCGGATTCGCCGATTCCGGTGCCGCCGCCGGTGACCCAAGCCACGCGTTTCCCATTATTTGTCATGCAAACTGTCTCCGTTGCTTTCCGAAGGGCGTTTTTGCTAATCCAGCCGAAATCTTCCGGCCCTTCGCCCCTCGGGGAATGTTTGCATGAACACGACCACCAACGCCAATCTGTTTTCCCGCCTGTTCGACGGCCTCGACGACCCCAACCGGCTCGCGATCGAGCAACACGACGGCAGCCGCATCTCCTATGGCGATTTGATCGCGCGCGCAGGCCAGATGGCGAACGTGCTGGTTGAGCGCGGCGTCAAGCCGGGTGACCGCGTCGCGGCGCAGACCGAGAAGTCGGTTTCGGCCCTGGTGCTGTATCTCGCCACCGTGCGCGCCGGCGGCGTCTACCTGCCGCTCAACACCGCCTATACGCTGAACGAGCTCGAATACTTCATCACCGACGCCGAGCCGGCGCTGGTGGTCTGCGATCCTTCCAAGCAGGACGGCATCAAGGCGATCGCCGCCAAGGTGGGCGCCAAGGTCGAGACGCTCGGTGCCAGCGGCAAGGGTTCGCTGACCGAGGCCGCCGACAAGGCGGCGAAGGAATTCGCCACGGTGCCGCGCGGCAACAATGATCTCGCCGCGATCCTCTACACGTCGGGCACCACCGGCCGCTCCAAGGGCGCGATGCTGTCGCACGACAATCTGGCCTCGAACTCGTATTCGCTGGTCGACTACTGGCGGTTCACCGACAAGGACGTGCTGATCCACGCGCTGCCGATCTATCACACCCACGGCCTGTTCGTGGCGAGCAACGTGACGCTGTTCGCGCGCGCCTCGATGACCTTCCTGCCGAAGTTCGATCCGGACGTGATCATCAAGCTGATGGCCCGCGCCACCGTGATGATGGGCGTGCCGACCTTCTATACCCGCCTGCTGCAGAACCCCGGCCTGAACAAGGACGCGACCAGGCACATGCGGCTGTTCATCTCCGGCTCGGCGCCGCTGCTCGCCGACACCCATCGCGAATGGTCTGATCGCACCGGCCACGCCGTACTCGAGCGCTACGGCATGACCGAAACCAACATGAACACGAGCAACCCCTATGACGGCGACCGCGTACCCGGCGCAGTCGGCTTCGCGCTGCCCGGCGTCTCGGTGCGGGTGACCGATCCCGAGACCGGCAAGGAGCTCGCGCGCGAGACCATCGGCATGATCGAGGTCAAGGGCCCGAACGTGTTCCAGGGCTACTGGCGCATGCCGGAGAAGACCAAGGCCGAATTCCGCGCCGACGGCTTCTTCATCACCGGCGACCTCGGCAAGATCGACGACAAGGGCTATGTCCACATCCTCGGCCGCGGCAAGGATCTTGTGATCTCGGGCGGCTTCAATGTCTATCCGAAGGAGATCGAGAGCGAGATCGACGCCATGCCCGGCGTGATCGAGTCAGCCGTGATCGGCGTGCCGCATGCCGATTTCGGCGAAGGCGTCACCGCCGTCCTGGTGTGCAGCAAGGGCGCCGATATCAGCGAGGCCGCGGTGCTGAAGGCGCTCGACGGACGGCTGGCCAAATTCAAGATGCCGAAGCGCGTCTTCGTCGTCGACGAGTTGCCACGCAATGCGATGGGCAAGGTGCAGAAGAATATTCTGCGGGATACGTATAAGAATATTTACGCGAAGGGATGAAGCCGCAAGAACGTCGTGAGGGGTAGATGGAGCGGGAGCAGGCTATCCAGATTAACGATCAACTCGTCATCGCGCACGAGGCGATGAAGAAGGCTCGAATCGCGATTGCGGAGCTCGGAAAGCAGGAGCGGCTTGAATTGGATGGCCCGCTTTATGACCTCCTGCTCGAGCTGGAATGGCAGGTGATGCTACCGCTCTACGAACAGTTTCGCGACCTGATGAAGCTGGAGCTTCACGAAGAACTCCCTCCCCCGACCTCTGAAGTGGAGTGACGTGCGTCTCCCCCGTGGCGCTACGGAAGCTGCGCTCGACGACGTCATCATGTCGGCCCTGACATCGCGATGGCAAAAGGTCGCGATGATTATAGGGGTCGCGATGGCAGACTGCGAGAAACTGAAATTGCCAATAGCTCCTGAAATGATCGGAGCACGATTGCGATTCCTGTCCCACGCCGATCGGATCGAGGGTGTCGGAGACCTCCGACGGTGGGGTCACAGCGAAGTACGGCTGAAGGACGAGCCGATCAGTGCCCTCCGACGAGGCTGATCACGAACCGTCCGCCGACAATGAAGAGATAGGCCCCGAACGCCACCTCCAGCGCCCGCTTCGACAGCGCGTGCGCGACCTTGACGCCGAGCGGCGCGGTGACGAGCGTGGTCGGCATTACCAGCAGCGCACCGATCAGCGAGACGTAACCGAGCGCGAACGGCAGCTGCAGCGCGGTGACGTCGGGGAAGCGCGCGGCGGCGGGCCAGCCGGCATAGACATAGCCCAGCGCGCCGGGGATCGAGATCAGCACCGCGAGCGCCGAGGAGGTCGCGACCGCCTGATGGATCGGCCGGCCGTAGAAGGTCATCAGCAAATTGGCGAACAGGCCGCCGCCGATGCCCATCAGTGTCGACAACAGGCCGACGAAGAAGCCATAGACACGCATCAGGAAACCCTTCGGCACGTCGTCGCCGAACTTCCAGGTCTCGCGCGCCAGCAGCAGGCGCGCGGCCGCCGACCACGCCACCATCACGAACACAATCTTGAACAGCCGCTCCGGCGCGAAGCGCGCGGTGACGCTGCCGGCGGCGACGCCGATCACGATCGGCAGCCACCAGCGCTTCAGGATCGTCATGTCGACCGCGCCGCGGCGATAATGCGCACGGAACGAGCTCAGCGAGGTCGGGATGATGATCGCGAGCGAGGTGCCGATGCACAGCGGCATCCGCACTTCGAGCGGCACGCCGGCGAGGCGAAAGCATTCATAGAACACCGGCACCAGGATCGCGCCGCCGCCGATGCCAAACAGCCCGGCGAAAAAGCCGGACAGCGCGCCGACCGCGATCAGCAGCAGCGCAAGCTCGAGCAATTCCTTGGGGTCGAGGCCGGCCATCATGTCCTTCGCATCGTCAGGAGGCGCCCGCCTCGGTGCGGTCGGCCAACCACAGCGCGACCGACGCTGCGACGGGAGCAGCGACCGCAATCAAGGCACAGCGGAGTGGGATCGAGGACGTCGCGCCCTGCATCGGCAACGTCAGCACGTCGATTAACAGTCCGACGCAGGAGAAAACAAGCAGGATGGCCGGATCGTCGGCGCCGGCGCGGCCGGCGCTTCGGCGCCGTTCGATCGACTTCGGGTGGGTGGAAGTTGAGGCCATGTTTCGGGCTCCTCACATCGTGCAGCCATCAGGCTAGACCCTTCTGGAAGGCGGGAGTATTGCTCGATATTGGCGAGCTCTCTTGCGAAATATGGAAGGATCGAGTTTGGACCAGCTTGCGGCGATGGCGGCCTTTGTCCGCGCGGTCGAGAGCGGCAGCCTGTCGGCGGCCGCGCGCTCACTGCCAAGCTCGCTGACCTCGGTGAGCCGGCAGATCAGCGCGCTCGAGGAGCATTTCGGCACTCGCCTGCTGCTGCGCACCACCCGCCAGCTCGCGCTGACCGACGACGGACGCATCCTCTACGAGCGCGCGAAATCGATCCTCGGCGAAGTCAGCGAGATCGAAGCGACGCTGGCGCGCGACCCGCATCAGCCATCGGGACGGATCCGCGTCAGCTCGCCGAGTCTGATCGGACGGCTCGTGATCGCGCCGCTGCTGGTCGAGTTTCTGCGCCGCTATCCGGCGCTGTCCGTCGACCTTCTTCTGGTCGACCGCGCCGTCGACATGGTCGAGGAGGACATCCATCTGGCCATACGCATCGGCCGCTTGCGCGACTCGCAACTCGTGGCGCGCAAGCTCACCGATCTGCAGCTGATCGTGTGCGCGTCGCCGGACTATCTGGCCCGGCGCGGCGCGCCGCGGACACCGGACGATCTTGCCGGGCATGACTGCCTGGTGTTTTCCGATTCGCCCGGCAGCGCGGAGTGGCGCTTTGCCGACGGCAGCAAGACGGGCCGCAAAATCCGCATATCCGGTCGGCTCTGGATGAATAGCCTCGACGCGCTGGTCAGTGCGGCGCGGGAGGGCGCCGGCATCGTCCGCGCGCCGTCCTGGCAGGTGCAGTCCGAGCTCGCCGACGGCCGCCTGCAGCGCCTGCTGATCGACCACGAGCCGGCGCCGACGCCGCTACATCTGATGCTTCAGCCGTCACGTCTCGCATCGCCTAAGATCAGGGCATTTGTCGATTATCTGGTGGAACGGTGGAGCAAAATCGATGCCTTGCGGAGCCCGTTTGCGGGCGGCTGAGCGCGCTAATTGATCCACGATTATCTTGATTCATTACTTGGTTCGCTCGACCTTGCATCTGGTATACCACACTGCGGATCAACCAGAATTCGGCAACTCTAACAATGAACTTCGGTTCGACCGAAGGCTATTTGGCCGTTGCGCGGGGTGATCCGACTCCGTAAATAGAACTCCTCTACCGCGTTCCCCGATGGGCCGGCCGCGGTCCCTCACAACATAAAGCCCGCCGATGACCGCCAGGATCGAACGACCGCTTTCACCCCATTTGCAGACCTACCGGTGGACGCTGACGATGGCGCTGTCCATCGTCCACCGCGCCACGGGTTTGGCCCTCTATTTCGGCACCCTGCTGCTGGCCTGGTGGCTGATCGCCGCCGCTTCCGGCCCCTCGGCTTACGCCAACGTCCAGGCCTTCACCGGCAGCGCGATCGGCAAGCTTATCGTGTTCGGCTACACATGGGCGCTGATGCACCATCTGTGCAGCGGCATCCGGCATTTCGTCTGGGACCTCGGCTACGGCTTCAAGGCCAATGAGCGCGAAGCCCTGACCTGGGGCGCGCTGGTCGCCGGCATCGCGCTGACCGTTTTGGTCTGGATCATTGCCTACGCCGTGGGAGGTGGACGATGAGCGGCCCCTCCTCGATGCGCACGCCGCTGGAGCGCGTCCGCGGCCTCGGCTCCGCGCACACCGGCACGGGCGATTTCTGGCGCCAGCGCCTCACCGCGGTTGCGATGACGCTGCTGATCGTTCCCGTGATCGTCGTGGTGATCACGCTGATCGGCCGCAACCATGCCGGCGCGGCGCAGATCCTCGGCTCGATCCCGATCGCCATCATCCTGCTGCTCTTCATCATCGCCAGCACCTGGCACATGAAGATCGGCATGCAGGTCGTGATCGAAGACTACATCCATAACGAGAAGCTGAAGATCGCCAGCGTAATGGCGAACAACTTCTTCTGCGTCGCGGTCGCATTGGCCTCGATCTACGCAATCCTCAAATTGTCGTCGGGAGTTTGACCCATGGCCGGTGAAGGAAACGGCAAGGCCACCAGCGGTGGCCCGGCCACGAACGGCAAGGCCTACCCGATCCAGGACCACACCTACGACGTCGTCGTGGTTGGCGCCGGCGGCGCCGGCCTGCGCGCCGTGGTCGGCTGCTCGGAAGCCGGGCTGCGCACCGCCTGCATCACCAAGGTGTTCCCGACCCGCTCGCACACCGTTGCGGCGCAGGGCGGCATCTCGGCCTCGCTCGGCAACATGCATCAGGACGACTGGCGCTGGCACATGTACGACACCGTGAAGGGGTCGGACTGGCTCGGCGACCAGGACGCGATCGAATATATGGTGCGCAACGCGCCCGACGCGGTCTACGAGCTCGAGCATTGGGGCGTTCCATTCTCGCGCACCGAGGACGGCAAGATCTATCAGCGCCCGTTCGGCGGCATGACCCTGGACTACGGCAAGGGTCAGGCGCAGCGCACCTGCGCCGCCGCCGACCGCACCGGCCACGCCATGCTGCACACGATGTACGGCCAGTCGCTGCGCCATTCGGCCGAGTTCTTCATCGAGTTCTTCGCCATCGACCTGATCATGGACGATCAGGGCGTCTGCCGCGGCGTGATCGCGCTCAAGCTCGATGACGGCACGCTGCATCGCTTCCGCGCCCAGACCACGATTCTGGCGACCGGCGGCTATGGCCGCGCCTATGCCTCCTGCACCTCGGCGCACACCTGCACCGGCGACGGCGGCGGCATGGTGCTGCGCGCCGGCCTGCCGCTGCAGGACATGGAATTCGTCCAGTTCCATCCGACCGGCATCTACGGCTCGGGCTGCCTCGTCACCGAAGGCGCCCGCGGCGAAGGCGGCTATCTCGTCAACTCCGAGGGCGAGCGCTTTATGGAGCGCTATGCGCCGTCGGCCAAGGACCTCGCTTCGCGCGACGTCGTCTCGCGCGCGATGACGATCGAGATCCGCGAAGGCCGCGGCGTCGGCAAGAAGAAGGACCACATCTTCCTGCACCTCGACCACCTCGATCCGAAGGTGCTGCATGAGCGGCTGCCGGGCATCTCCGAATCGGCCAAGATCTTCGCCAATGTCGATGTCACCCGCGAGCCGATCCCGATCGTGCCGACCGTGCACTACAACATGGGCGGCATCGCCACGAATTATCACGCCGAGGTGCTGACCAAGCGCAATGGCGACGACAATTCGGTGGTGCCGGGCCTGATGGCGATCGGCGAAGCGGCCTGCGTCTCGGTGCACGGCGCCAACCGCCTCGGCTCCAACTCGCTGATCGACCTCGTGGTGTTCGGCCGCGCCGCGGCGCTGCGCCTTGCCGACAAGCTGACCGCGAACGCCAAGCAGCCGGAGCTGCCGAAGGATTCCGCCGACCTCGCGCTCGGCCGGCTCGATCATTTCCGCCATGCCTCCGGCGGCACGCCGACTGCGAAGCTGCGCGACAGCATGCAGCATGTGATGCAGAACAATTGCGCGGTGTTCCGCACCGGCGACGTGCTGCAGGAAGGCCAGAACCTGATCCACAAGGTCTATGGCGGCGTCGGCGACATCTCGGTGTCGGACCGCTCGCTGGTGTGGAATTCCGATCTGGTCGAGACGCTGGAATTCGACAATCTGATCGTGCAGGCGGTCGTGACGATGGATTCGGCGGCGAACCGCACCGAAAGCCGCGGCGCGCATGCGCGCGAGGACTTCCCGGACCGCAACGACAAGGACTGGATGAAGCACACGCTGACCTGGATCGATCCGGCCGGCAAGACCGCGATCGAGTACCGTCCGGTGCACAGCTACACGATGACCAATGACGTGCAGTACATCCCGCCGAAGGCGCGGGTCTACTGAGAACGAAGGCGAGCAAGCATGGTTGAATTCGCACTTCCGAAGAATTCGAAGATTTCCGGCGGCAAGACCTGGCCGAAGCCGGCCGGCGCCACCGAGACGCGCGAATTTCGGGTGTATCGCTGGAACCCGGACGACGGCAAGAACCCGAGCGTCGACACCTATCATGTCGACACCAATGATTGCGGTCCGATGGTGCTGGACGGCCTGATCTGGATCAAGAACCACATCGACCCGACGCTGACCTTCCGCCGCTCCTGCCGCGAAGGCGTCTGCGGCTCCTGCGCGATGAACATCGACGGCCAGAACACGCTGGCCTGCACCAAGTCGATGCACGACGTCGGCGCGGGCGGCGCCGTGAAGGTCAATCCGCTGCCGCACCAGCCGGTGGTGAAGGACCTCGTTCCCGACCTGACCAATTTCTACGCCCAGTATGCCTCGATCGAACCGTGGCTGAAGACCACGACGCCGACGCCGCAGAAGGAGTGGAGGCAGAGCCACGAGGACCGCGAGAAGCTCGACGGCCTCTACGAGTGCATCCTGTGCGCCTGCTGCTCGACCTCATGCCCGAGCTACTGGTGGAACAGCGAGCGCTTCCTCGGCCCCGCCGCGCTGCTGCAGGCAAACCGCTGGGTCACCGACTCCCGCGACGAGGCGACCGGCGAGCGGCTCGACAATCTCGAGGATCCGTTCCGCCTCTATCGCTGCCACACCATCATGAACTGCGCCAAGGCGTGTCCGAAGGGCCTCAACCCCTCCGAAGCGATCGCCGAGCTCAAGTTCAAGCTGGTCGAACGCCAGATCTGATCCGTTGCAGCCGCGGCTGGCGCTGTTATCAGCGGCCAGCCGCAGCGGGCCGGATCAGGATATCGGCGCCGACCGCATCGACGCCGGATCGATCGAGGTCGAGTACGACATCGACGATGCTGTGATCGTCCGGATCCATCGTCACGGTGAAGCCGAGATCGCGGCACATCCCGATCATCGTGGTGTTCTCGGTCAGCACCTGGCCGGACAGACGCTTCAATCCCTCCGACCGCGCATAGTGGATCAGGAGCTGCATCAGCGCCCAGCCGAGCCCTTTGCCCTTGAGATCGGACTGCAGCAGGATCGCGTATTCGGCATTCTCGTACAGCGAGTCCGAATGCAGCCGGACCGCACCCATCATCTCGCCGGTGTTTGGATCGAGCGCCACAAACGCCATCGCGCGCGCATAGTCGAGTTGGGTCAGGCGCGCGATGAAGGCGTGCGAGAATTCCTTCATCGCATGGAAGAAGCGCAGCCTGAGGTCTTCGGCGGTGACGCGCTTGAAGAACTCGCTGACCATCGGCTCATCCTCCGGCCGCATCGGGCGCACCGTGACACGCGAGCCGTCGCGCAGCGCAAGCTCACCTTCCCATTGCGACGGATAGGGCCTGACGGCGAGCCGCGTTTGGCCGGCAAACAGCCGCGCCGGCTTGCGGATCGCGACCCGCGCATCGAGCGCGAGCACGCCGCTCTCGTCCGCCAGCATCGGATTGATGTCGAGTTCGGCGACCTCGGGAATGTCGGCCGCCATCTGCGCCAGCTTGACGAGGGTGAGCGGCACCACATCGGCCGGGACCGCCGGCACATCGCCATAGCCGCCGAGCAGCCGCGAAACGCGGGTGCGTCCGATCAGCTCACGGGCGAGATTCATGTCGAGCGGCGGCAGCGCCAGCGCCTTGTCGTTGATCACCTCGACCGCGGGGCCGCCACGCCCGAACACGATCACCGGACCGAAGGTCGGATCTTCGGCGATGCCGAGGATCAGTTCGCGCGCCGCGCGCCGCACGATCATCGGCTGGATCGTCACGCCTTGCAGGATGGCATCGGGCCGGGCACTTCGTGCCCGCGCCATGACGGTCCGGGCAGCTTCAACGACGCTATCTTTCGTGCGCAGGTCGAGGATCACGCCGCCGACGTCGGAGGCGTGCCGGATGTCGCGCGAGAACACCCTGACCACGATCGCATGTCCTTCGGCGAGGAACGGCGCCGCCTTCTCGGCAGCGTCCTCGGCACTGCCGGCAACGAGCGTCGTCGCGATCGGAATACGATAGGCCGCGAACAGCGCGACGATCTCGGCCGGATCGAGCCAGGCGCGCCCTTCCGACAGCGCGTTCACGACGACGTGGCGCGCCGCCGCCGTCTCCGGCGTGAACACCGATGCGACACCCGGCGGGGTTGCGGCGAGCGCGGTCGAGGCCTCGCGATAGCGCACCAGATACATGAAGGCGCGCACCGCATCGTCCTCGGTCGGGAAATGCGGAATCCGCGCCGCCTCGAAGATCGCGCCAGTGCGCTCGTCGGCGCCAACCCAGGCCGCGAGCACCAGCGCGGCGACCGCACTCCGCTTCGTCCTGCGGTCGCGCACGCATTGCGCCACCGCCTCTGCAATCCCCTGGGCCGGCGCCACCGCGGTTTCCACATTCGCGACCAGCACCGCGTCGCTGTTGGCATCATCGAGCAGTGCGTTGAGCGCCACCACGTAGCGGTCGGCATCGGCATCGCCCGCGATGTCGACCGGATTGGCGCAGGACCAGCCCGACGGCAGCACCTTGTCGAGCCGCGCGATGGTCTCCGCCGTCAGTGTCGCGGGAACGCCGCCGAGCTCGGCCAGCCGGTCGGTCGCGAGGATGCCGAGCCCGCCGCCATTGGTCAGGATCGCCAGCCGGTTGCCGCGCGGAACGAAGCCGCGGCCGAGCAGCTCGGCGCAATCGAACAGCTGGCGCAGGTCGTAGACGCGCAGCATGCCGGCGCGGCGGAATGCGGCGTCGTAGACCGCATCGGAGCCGGCCAGCGCGCCGGTGTGGGTCGCGGCGGCCTTGGCGCCCTGCGCCATCCGTCCCGACTTGACGATGACGACCGGCTTCAGCCGCGCCGCGGCGCGCGCCGCCGACATGAACTTGCGCGCGTCCTTGACGGCCTCGAGGTAGATCAGGATCGCGCTGGTGTGGTCGTCGAGCGCGAAATAATCCAGGAGGTCGGCGACGTCGACATCGAGCTGGTCGCCGATCGACGCGATGCCGGAGAAGCCGAGCCGCCGTTCAGCCGCCCACTCGATCATCGCCGACGCGACCGCGCCGGACTGCGAGATCAGGGCAACGTGCCCGTCGGACGGCTGATGCGAGGCGAAGCTCGCATTGAGCTTGGCGCGCGGCACCATGACGCCGAGGCAATTCGGCCCGATCAGGCGCATGCCATGCCGTCGCGCCGTCTGCCCCGCAGTCTCCGCGAGCGAGCCCGCGCCATGGCCAAGACCGGCCGACAGGATCGCCGCACCGGCAACGCCGGCCGAAGCCGCCTCCGCGACGATTTCGGGAACCGCCGCCGCCGGTGCGCTGATGACGACGAGATCCGGAACGAATGGCAGCGATTTCAGGTCGGGAACGGTCGGCGTACCATCGACGTCAGAATAGTTCCGATTGACGACGCCGACGCGGCCGGTGAAGCCGCTCGCTCTGATGTTCCTGAGCACCGCCGCGCCGAGCGACGACGGACGCGGGCTGCCGCCGACGATTGCGATGCTTCGAGGCGAAAATAGCCGCTCCAGGCCGTACGTCGACATTGCAGGGTCTCGCAGGGAACACGCGGAGGCGCCTGCCGCTTCACGCGCCCTCGACCAACTCTACTGCTTCGCTTGGCTGCACGCACCTATCGCAGTTTCGAGTCGAAATGATGAAACTGCGTTGCCGATCAATGCAGGCCAAGCGCCTGCGCGAGGTTGAAGGTCAGGAAGCTCGCGACATAGGCCAGCGCGAGCATGTAGATGAACGTCACCACCATCCACTTCGCGCCGCCGGTCTCGCGGCGGATCACCGCCAGCGTCGAGGCGCATTGCGGGGCGAAGATGTACCAGACCAGCAGCGACAGCGCGGTCGCCAGCGTCCATTTCTGCGCCAGCACCTGGCCGATCTGGTCCGCCGCCTCCTTGCCGCCCTCGATCGAATAGACGGTGCCGAGGGCTGCAACCGCGACCTCGCGCGCGGCCATGCCGGGGATCAGCGCCACCGCGATCTGCCAGTTGAAGCCGATCGGCCGCAGCAGCGGCTCGAGCACATGGCCGATCATCGCAGCAAAGCTGTAATTGATCGCCGGTCCCTCGGCGCCGGCCGGCGCCTGCGGGAACGAGGCCAGGAACCAGATCAGCACCATCATCGAGAGGATCGTGGTGCCGGCCCGGTACAAGAACATCTTGGCGCGGGTGAACACGCCGATCGCGATGCTTTTCAGCCGCGGCATCTTGTAGTCGGGCAATTCCAGCATGAACGGCGCCGGCGCGTGATCGCGCCACAGGAAGAATTTCGCGATCGCCGAGACCGTCAGCGCGCTGGTGATGCCGGCAGCGTAGAGGCCGAACATCACGAGCCCCTGCAGATTGACGAAGCCCCACAGCGTGGTCGCCGGAACGAAGGCGGAGATGATCAGCGTGTAGACCGGAATGCGCGCCGAGCAAGTCATCAGCGGCGCGATCAGGATCGTGGTCAGGCGGTCGCGGCGGTTGTCGATGACGCGCGTCGCCATGATGCCGGGAATGGCGCAGGCAAAGCTCGACAGCAGCGGAATGAAGGCGCGGCCATGCAGCCCGGCGCCGCCCATGATGCGGTCCATCAGGAACGCGGCGCGCGCCATGTAGCCGAAATCTTCCAGCAGCAGGATGAACAGGAAGATGATGATGATCTGTGGCAGGAACACGATCACGCTGCCGACGCCGGAGATCACGCCGTTCTGCAGGAAGCTCTGCAACAGGCTCCAGCTTTCGGGCAGCAAATTGTGGATCAGCTGCCCGAGCGCGGCGAAGCTGTCCGACAGGAACTCCATCGCGGGCTGCGCCCAGGTGAACACCGCCTGGAACATCACGAACAGGATCACGGCCAGGATCACGAGACCCCAGACCGGATGCAGCACCACCGAATCGATCCGGTTGGTCAGCGTGTCGGGCTTGGTCGGCAGCGTCACCGCCGCCGCGATGATGCGGTCCGCCTCGCGCTGCGCCACCTTGAGGTCGGCGATCGTCGGCGTCGTCCATTCGCTGGCCGCCGCCTCATGCGACTTGGCCAGGAATTCGTCGGTTCGCTTCAGGAGCTCGTCGATGCCGCCCTTGCGGACCGCGACCGAGGTCACGATCGGCAGTCCCAGTTCCTGCGACATCCGGTCGATGTCGATCGTGACGCCGCGGCGCTTTGCGATATCGATCATGTTGAGCACCAGCATCATCGGCCGGCCGACGCGCTTCAGCTCGAGCACCAGTCGCAAGGTCAGCCGCAGATTGGTGGCGTCCGCGACGCAGAGCACGAGATCGGGCACCGCCTCGCCGTCGAAGCGGCCGAGCACGATGTCGCGGGTGATCTCCTCGTCCGGGCTGCGGCCGCGCAACGAATAGGTGCCGGGCAGGTCGAGCACGGTCACGCTGCGGCCCTCCGGCGTGACGAAGCCGCCGGATTTGCGCTCGACCGTGACGCCCGGGTAGTTGGCGACCTTCTGACGGCTGCCGGTCAGGCTGTTGAACAGCGACGTCTTGCCGGTGTTCGGCGCGCCGACCAGCGCCAGGCGCAGGGATGCAGTGGTCATTCGACGATCACAGCCATGGCTTCGCTCCGGCGCAGCGCGATCGTGATGTTGTCGACGCGCACCGCGATCGGGTCCTTTCGGATCGTGCCTTCATGCAGGATTTCCACGCGCGCGCCCTCGACAAATCCCATCTCGACCAGGCGCTGCTCCAGCTCCTGCGGAGACAGCGATGAGCCCGTCACGAGCGCATCGAGCCTGATGATCTTTCCGACAAAACCGCGATCCGCATGTCCGAGCCGGACGTCCTGCAAATCATCCCGGGAGCTGTTTGGATCGCCTGTCATGCGGCCTGTTTTTCAGCAGGTAGTCACAGGGTCAAGCGTTTGCCCGTGAGAGGTTTTAGAACTCCTAAAAACAGCGCCCGGAAGCGCCATCCAGGCCGATTTTCCGCTTGACTGCCGGCGAGGCGCTAACGAGGTCGTGATGCCGCCGCGCCGCAGCCGCCCCGTGGTGCCCCGGACGCGAGCCGGCTGCGAATTGATCGATCCGGGTTGGCCTCCGGTAACCTTGACAGGTCGCGGAATGGCGAACGAGCGTCCGCGCCGCGCCCGGCGGCGCCGTTTCGCTTCCTCCCGCGCAACGGTTTGCGTTATGGTCCGCGCGGAGCCGGAGCGCCCGTGCAGACCGCACAACGCAATTCGCTGAGACTGCTGCAATGGATGATGGCCGCCGCGCTGGCCCTTCCGCTGGCGCTGTTCGTTTTTGCCTCCGCAATGTCCTGGATCTCGACCAGCGAGGCCGCCGACCAGGAGATCCAGCGCACGCTCGATGTCGCCCATGAGCACGCACTGAAGGTGTTCGAGACCATCGATCGCGGCCTCGCCGAGGTCACCGAGGTCGTCCGCGGCATGGGCGATGCCGATATCGGCGCGCGCGAGAAGAGCCTGCACGAGCGGCTGCGGCAGGTCGCCATGGCGCTTCCCCAGGTGAAATCGGTCTGGGTGTTCGACGCCAACGGCCGCGCCCTCGTCAACAGCCTGGTGCAGCCGGCCCCCGACGTCGACTTCTCGGACCGGGATTACTTCCGGATCCATGCCCAGGGCGACATCGGCACCTATATCGGCGAGGTGCTGACGCCGCGGCCGCCCTATCTGGGCTCGCGGTTCTTCAGCGTCGGCCGGCGCCGCAACGGCGACGACGGCAGCTTTGCCGGCGTGATCCAGGCCTCCGTGCTTCCGGAATATTTCGAGAATTTCTACGCCAGGATCGGCCGCGAGCCCGGCAGCTTCCTGGCGCTGATCCGGACCGACGGCGCCGTGCTGGCGCACTTCCCTGCCGTTGACCACGATGTCCGGTTCGAGCCGAACGGCCCGCTCGGGCGGCAGATCGTCGCCAATCCCGAGGCCGGGACGATGACGATCCAATCCCCGGCCGACGGCATCGAGCGGCGCATGCGCTACCAGCGGCTGGCCGGATACCCGATCTATGTCAGCGCCGGCCTCGAAACCTCGGCGATCCAGTCGCGCTGGAGGTCGACCATGGCCCAGCACCTGATCTTCGGGATCCCGGCCACCGCCCTGCTGTTCGGCCTGCTCGCACTCGCCTTCCGGCGAACCCAGCGCCTGCAGGAGGAGGCCAACCGGCGCATCGAGGCCGAGGAGGCATTGCGGCACGGCCAGCGGCTCGAGGCACTCGGGCAGCTCACCGGCGGCGTCGCGCACGACTTCAACAACCTGCTCACCGTGATCCGCGCGTCAGTCGACATGTTGCGGCGGCCGGACCTGCCGGAGCCGCGGCGGCAGCGCTACATCGATGCGATCTCCAACACCGTGAACCGTGCCGCCAAGCTGACCAACCAGCTGCTTGCATTCGCGCGGCGGCAAACCCTCAAGCCCGAGGTGTTCGACGCCTGCCAGAATGTCCGCACCCTGAGCGAGATGATCGCAACCCTGATCGGCGCGCGCATCGAGATCACAGCGCAGGTGCCGGACGAGACCTGTCTCGTCAACGCCGATGCCGGCCAGTTCGAGACCGCCCTCATCAACATGGCGGTCAACGCGCGTGACGCCATGGACGGCGTCGGCCGGCTCACGATCGCGGTCCGCGCCGTGGACGGACTGCCGTCCGCGACCAGCACGCCGCCGAACTCGCCCGGCCATGTCGCGGTGTCGGTGACCGACACCGGCGTCGGAATTCCGCAGGAGCTGTTCGGCCGCATCTTCGAGCCGTTTTACACCACCAAGGAAGTCGGTCACGGCACCGGCCTTGGCCTGTCGCAGGTGTTCGGCTTTGCCAAGCAGTCCGGCGGCGAGGTGACCGTCAACAGCGAAGTCGGCAAGGGTGCGACATTCACGCTGTATCTGCCGCGCGTCGTCGGCGGGCATGGCGCGCGAGCGCCGCGCGCCGAGGACGCGCCCTCGGTCGATCGGACCGGCGCATCGGTCCTGATCGTCGAGGACAATGCCGAGGTCGGAAAGTTTGCCGCGGACACGCTGACCCAGCTCGGCTGCACCTGCGTGCTGGTGGACAACGCCACCCACGCGCTGGAGGAGCTGGCCGTCGACGCTGACCGGTTCGACTTGGTGTTCACCGACGTCGTGATGCCCGGCATGAGCGGCATCGAGCTTGCGGAAGAGATCCGCCGGCAGCGCCTCGATCTGCCGATCGTGCTCGCCTCCGGCTACAGCCAGGTGCTGTCGCAGCAGGGCAGCGGCGGCTTCGAGCTGCTGCAGAAGCCCTATTCGGCCGAGCAGCTCGCGCGCGTGCTGCACAAAGCAACGCGCTCGCGCCGGCTGAAGCGCGATCAGGCGCCGGCGGAGTGAGGTAGTTGCGCGGCACATCTCAAGCACGCTGTCGTCCTGGCGAAAGCCAGCACCCATAACCACCGCAGTTGATTGGGAACGGGATCGCGGCTCCAGCGCCGCGCAACAATTGGCATTCGGGATAATGGGTCCTGGCTTTCGCCAGGACGACGATGGGGATGCTTCGCGATTCAAGATGTCAAACACGCGGTGTCATCACCCGCGCATTGTTTAGCCCGGACAGATCACTGACGGGTGTTCGGAGACATAGCTGACACATCAACATTGGCTGGATTGGTCCGATTCGGGAGGCCGTCCATGCCGTGGAGTGAGGTGTCAGTAATGGATCAGCGCCACGAGTTCGTGCGGCTGGCATTGCAGGAAGGCGCCAACCGGCGCGAGCTGTGTCAACGGTTCAACATCAGCCCTGACGTTGGCTACAAATGGCTGCGGCGCTGGCAGGCTGGTGATCGGGAACTGGCTGACCGATCCCGGCGTCCGCATGCGATGCCCAAGCGCAGTGAGG